>NZ_JBHXEG010000020.1:18157-110030 GCF_042724935.1 Kitasatospora sp. NPDC127060 | reverse complement strand
TTTCATACCGTCCTCCCGGGATCGGGGCCGGGGCCTTGCCCCGGCCGTTCGTACCTCCATGGCACCACCGGACGAGGGCCCTGGCAGGGGCCGGACGGACCCGGCTGCCGGGCCCGTCCGGCCCTCGGGGAGCCGCGGCAGGCTCGGAAGACTGATCGGTGGGAGCAGAAGCGACCCCCGGCACCGAGGAGGCGCGTCATGTCCGCCGCAGCCGCCACACACAGGCACCCCGCCTCGCGCACCTCCCTGCGCGGGCACGTCCGCCGGGCCACCGGCCGGGACCACAATCCGCTCTGCCGCCCGCTCGACCAGGCGTACAGCCGCCTGGTGGCCGGACTGGCGGTGGCCATGCTGGCCACCCTGGTCACGGCCGTGGTCGCGGCCCTGCTCGTCTACCGGGTGGAGACCCACACGGCGCAGCAGACCGCGCGGCACCAGCACATCGTCACCGCCGTCACCACGGGCGCGGCGCTGCCGGGTACTTCGCGTACCGGAGTGCGGGAGTACGCCCCGGCCGGCTGGACCTACCCGGTCGGGCCCGGCACCGGGAGCGTGCCCGTACCGGAGGGCACCCTCGCCGGGACGCCCGTCCGGGTCAGCCTGAACGATGCCGGGAACCCCGTCGGCGGGCCCAGGCCGACCGACCTGATCGTCACGGACGCCGTCCTGGCCGGCCTCGGCACGGTGATCGTGCTCGGCTTCGGCGCGGAGGGCGCCGCCGCGGTGCGCCGCCGCGTGCTGGACCGGCGGGCGGAGCGGGGCTGGGAGGCCTCCTGGGAGCAGGTGGAGCCGCGCTGGTCCGGGCGCCGGTGACGGCGGCCGGCTGGTTCAGTGGTCGCCGAAGAAGATCTCGCGGACCTCGCGGGCGGCGTAGTAGACGAGGACGTAGCCGGCCGCGGGGTCCGCCCACCACCAGCCGAGGGTGCTGTTGAGGACCAGGCCGAGCAGGACCGCCGCGGCGAGCAGGCCGTCGATGAGGGTGACCCGGCCCTCGGCCCTGAGGACGGCGTTGTCCAGGGCGGCGCCGGTGCGCGCCTTGCCACGGGCGAGGGCGAACATGACGGCGGCGGTGACGGCCGTCCAGGCGATGCCGAGGGGGGAGTGGTGCGGGTGGAACCCGCTGACCAGGACGGTCGTGGACTGCGCGAGCAGGTAGAGCCCGAGCAGCGCGAAGCCGGCCCCGATCAGTCTCAGCGCCCGCCGCTGCCGTTCCTCGCCGCTGCCGGACAGCTCCCAGAGCACGACGGTGGAGGCGCCGATCTCGATCAGGGAGTCCAGGCCGAAGCCGGCCAGCGCGACCGAGCGGGCGTCGATCGCGGCGACCGTGAGGACCACGACGCCGATCACGTTCCAGCCCAGTGTCGTGTACTCGAGGGCGAATCCCCGGCGGAGCAGGGCGTGGCGGAGGCTCTGGTTGATGTCGGTCACGGCCGGATTCTTCCAGAGCCGGACACTGCCGCCGAGGGCGTCAGAGGTGGAAGCGCCGGGACTCTCCGGGGCGGATCGTCGCCTCGGCTCCGCGCAGGCGGATGCGGACCGGTTCCTGGCGGTCCTGGCGCAGGCCGACCGTGACGGTCCGGCGGTCGACGGTGATCGTGAGGCCCCAGTGGCCGCGGTAGCGAAGGTCCAGCTCCAGCCGGCCGAGCGCGGAGGGGAGGTGGGGGTCGAGCCAGAGGGCGTCCTCGCGGACCTCCAGGCCGGTGTAGCAGCGCTGCAGCAGGTCGACCGCGCCCGCCATCGCGCCCAGGTGGACGCCCTCGGAGGTGGTTCCGTGCTGGCTGTCCCGCAGGTCCGCGACCAGGGTGTCGCGGAAGTGGCGCCAGGAGGCGCGGCGGTCGGAGCGGGTGAGCACCCAGGCGTGCACCACCGAGCTGAGCGTGGAGCCGTGGACGGTGCGCCGGAGGTAGTAGGCGGTGGTGCGGCGGAGCAGTTCGTGGTGCGCCGGGTATCCGAGACGGCGCAGCAGGTCGCGGACCTCGCGGGCGGAGAACAGGTACCAGAGCATCAGCGCGTCGGCCTGTTTGGAGACCTTGTAGCGGTTGACCGTGTCCCCTTCGGCCTCCAGGATGCGGTCCAGTCGGCGCAGGTCGGGGTAGCGGCGTCGGCGGGCCTCCCAGTCGAGCTCGGTGAGCCGCTCGTAGCCGTCGAACTGGCTCAACACGCCCTCGTGGAAGGGGACGTGGAGGTGGCGGCTGACGTCCTGCCAGCGGTCGAGCTCCGCGTCGTCGAGGGCCAGGCGCTCGCGCAGCTCGTCCCGTCGGTAGCCGGGCAGGACCTCCAGGGCGTCCTGGGCGCGGGCCAGCACCCAGGACGCCAGTACGTTGGTGTACGCGTTGTCGTCCAGGCCCGGCCGGTTCGCCCACGGGTAGGCGTCGTGGTACTCGTCGGGGCCGAGCACCCCGCGGATCGACCAGCGTTCCCGGGCCCGGTCGTACGTGGCGGCGGAGGACCAGAAGCGGGCGATCTCCAGCAGTGTCTCGGCGCCCGCCGAGGCGAGGAAGCCCCGGTCGTCGGTGGCCTGGTAGTACTGCCAGATGTTGTACGCGACGGCGGAGCCCACGTGCCGCTGGAGGTGGCTGTGGTCGGGGAGCCAGCGGCCGGACAGCGGGTTGAGGTGCAACTGCTGCGACTCCTCACGGCCGTCGCTCGCGCTCTGCCACGGGTACATCGCCCCTCGCAGGCCTACCTCCCGGGCCTGGCGGCGGGCGACGTCGAGGCGGCGGTGGCGGTAGCGGAGCACAGCGCGGGCCAGCTCCGGGAAGCGCAGGTTGAGCAGCCGCAGGACGAACAGCTCGTCCCAGAAGACGTGTCCCCGGTACGCCTCGCCGTGCAGCCCGCGGGCCGGGATGCCGACGTCCAGGTCGACGGAGTGCTCGGAGTAGGTCTGGAGCAGGTGGAACAGGTTCAGGTGCAGCGGGCCGAGGCCGTCGAAGTCGGCCTCGATCCGGCAGCGGCGCCACAACTCGTCCCAGCGTAGGGCGTGTTCGGCCAGCAGCTGCTCGAAGTCGCCCGCCTCGGCGGCGAGGAGACGGCAGGCGCGCAGTGGGGTCTCGATCGACCGGTCGCGGGAGGTGTAGACCGCCACGGTCTTCTCCACCGTGACCGGCCGGCCGCGTTCGGCGTCCAGGGTCAGGACATGGGCCGCCCAACCCGGGCGGCCCTCGGTCGACACCTTCGTCGGGTCGCCGCTCGTCCGGGCGCAAAGCGCGATCCGCAGAGGCGAGTTGGCGGCGGACGCCTCCAGCCACAGCAGCCCGTCCTCGTCCACTCCCTGACCGGCCGGTCGGAGGTGGTGCTCGGTCAGCCCCCGGTAGCGGGCGACGCCGCTGTTGGTGACGCAGCCGTCCAGGCCCGAGCGGACCTCCAGCGGCCCGGACCAGTTCTCCGGAGTGAACGTGCTCTCCAGCGCGAGCAGGTGCGGCTGGGCCTGGCTGGCGAGGCGGCGCTGCACCAGCCCGGTCCGCCGGCCCAGCCCGTCGACCACCAGCGCCCTGCGGGTCAGTACGCCCCGGCGCAGATCCAGTTCCAGGGTCTGTTCGGCCGCAGGGCCGGTGAACCAGGCGCCGCCGGGCGGGCGGAAGGTCAGCGGCAGCCAGTTCGGGCTGTTGACCAGGTCCTCGTTGGAGACGGTGAGGCCCGCGACGGTCGACTCCGCCCGGTCGTAGCAGCCGGCCAGGTACGTCCCCGGGTAGTGGACGCCGTCCGCGACGGACTCCGGCGCGGCCCCCCGACTGACCAGGTAGCCGTTGCCGACGGCGCACAGCGCCTCGCGCAGCCCCTCCCCACCGGGGTCGTAGCCCTGGTAGCGGAGCGTCCACGGGTCCGGCATGTCGGGATACCCCGCCGGCGGGTCTGGTGCCACGAGGTGACCTCCGTGCCGAACGGCCTCCCTCCAGTCTGCGCACGGCGCCGCCGAGCCGCTCGCCGCCCGTCCGCGCACTGCTCCGCGCCGGGCTGACCGGCGTGCCGGGCGGGGCCGGTCGGCCCTCGTGGCGAGCGGCGCCGGCGCGGAGGATGGAGGGGTAGAACGGCGACGGCCGAGGAGGCGCCATGTCCACCGTCCACCCGCCGCACACCACTGCGGATGCCCTGTTGGCCGATGGCACCACGGTGGAGCTCCGGCCGCTCGGGCCGGGCGACCACCAAGCGGTGCTCGACCTGCACGGTGCCGGGATGTCCGAGGAGAGCCGCCGGATGCGCTTCTTCGGGGTGAGCCGCAACGCGCCGAAGCAAACCGCCGACCGGCTGTGCGGGTCGCCGCAGACCGGCCTGCTGGCGCTCGGTGCCTGGGTCGGGGAGGAACTGGTCGGCGAGACGGACTGCGAGCTGCTGGACGAGCCCCCGGAGACCGCGGAGCTGGCCCTCGCGGTGGCCGACCGCTGGCACCACCGGGGCGTCGCGACCCTGCTGCTGGAACACCTGGTGCACGCCGCCCGGGCCGCCGGAATCCGCTACTTCGAGGCCGACACGCTGTTCGGCAACCGGGCGGTCCACCGGGTCTTCGCCGACCTCGGGCTACCCGTTCAGCGCCGCTACACCCAGGGCGAGGTCAGGATCCGGGTGCCGCTGGACGAGGGTGACGAGCGCTACCGCTCGGCAGTGGAGGAGCGCGGACGCCGGGCCGACATCGCGAGCATGGCAACCCTGATGCGCCCCGCCTCGGTCGCGGTGGTCGGGGCGTCCAGACGGTCGGGCTCGGTCGGGCGGACCGTTCTCGGGAAGATCCGGCACGGTGGCTTCGCGGGTGCGGTCTGGGCGGTGAACCCGCACGCGGACGAGATCGACGGCGAGCCCGCGTACCCGTCCGTCCGTGCGCTGCCCGCCGTGCCGGACCTCGCCGTGCTGGCCGTGCCGGCGGGAGCCGTCCCCGGGGCGGCCCAGGAGTGCGGTGCCGCCGGGGTGCGGGCGCTGGTGGTGCTCACCTCCGGGCTCGGGGCGGAGGAGGCCCGTGGGCTGATGAGGGCCTGTCGCCGGCACAGCATGCGCCTGGTCGGGCCGAACAGCCTGGGCCTGGCCCAGACCGATCCCGCCGTCCGCTTGGACGCCGAGTTCGGTGGCGCCTTCCCCAGGCCCGGCAGCGCCGGGGTCGCGGTGCAGAGCGGCGGCGTGGGGATCGCCCTGCTGCAGCGGCTGGCCTGGCTGGGCATCGGGGTGTCGAGCTTCGTCTCGCTCGGCGACAAGTACGACGTCAGCGGCAACGACCTGCTCCAGTGGTGGGAGGCGGACGGCCGCACCGACCTCGCGCTGCTCCACCTGGAGTCCTTCGGCAGCCCGCGTGCCTTCGCCCGGACCGCCCGCCGCGTCACCCGTACCATCCCGGTGCTCACTGTCGACGCCGGGCGCTCCACCGCCGGCCGTCGGGGCGCCGCCTCGCACACCGCGGCCGCCGCCACCCCCACCGTCACCCGGGAGGCACTGTTCCGGCAGGCCGGCATCACGGCGACCCGCAGCATCGAGGAGCTGGTCGAGGCCGCCGCCCTGTTGCACGCCCAGCCGCTGCCCGCCCCGCGGGGCGCGGTCGCCGTGGTGTCCAACGCGGGCGGCATCGGCATCCTGGCCGCGGACGCCTGCGTCGAGGCCGGGCTGGTGCTGCCGGAACTCCCGGCCGAGCTGGGGAAGCTGCTCCCGCCGGGCGCCTCCGTCCGCAACCCGGTGGACACCACAGCGGCGGTGACTCCCATCGAACTCACCAACTTCCTAAGGGCGTTGGAGCGCGAGGTGGCCATCGACGCGATCCTGGTGTGCCTGGTGCCGATGGCGCTGGGCAGCACCCCCGACCGTGACCCGGTACACGCCCTGCTGGAGGGCCCGGCCCGGCGCCGCGTCCCGATCGCCGCCGTGCTGCTGGACCAGCAGGTCCCCGTCCGCTACCGCACCTGCGCCGACGGCGGCATGCTCCCGGCCTACTCCGACACCCTTGCCGCCGCCCGCGCCCTCGCCCACGCCCGGGAGCGTGCCCGCCGGCTCGCCGAGCCGCCCGCCGAGCCCGCCGATGCACCGGATTGCGACCCGCGCAGCGCCCGCAGCCTGGTCGACGGCTACCTGACCGCCCACCCCGAGGGCGGCTGGCTCGACCCGCTCTCCACCGCCGACCTGCTGGAGGCGTACGGCCTGCCGCTGACCACCTCGGTGTGGGCCCGCGACGAACACGCGGCGTCCGTCGCCGCGGCCGGCCTGCGCGGGCTCGGGCACGAGGGGAAGGTGGCCCTGAAGGCCTACTGGCCGGGACAGGTGCACAAGAGCGCCGCCGGCGCCGTCCGCACCGGCCTGGGCGCGGATGCCGAAGTACGTTCCGCCTACCGGGAGTTCACCCGTCGATTCGGTGCCGAACTGGCCGGAGCGGTGGTCCAGCCGATGGCCGCACCCGGCGTGGAGCTGCTCGCGGGTGTCGTCCAGGACCAGGTCTTCGGCCCGCTGGTCGTCCTCGGCCTCGGCGGGACCGCCGCCGACGTGCTGGCCGACCGGGTAGCCCGGCTCGCCCCGCTGAGCGAGCGCGACCTGACCACCATGGTCACCGAACTGCGCAGCGCACCCCTGCTGTTGGGCAATGGAGGAGAGCCTCCCGTCGACCTCGCCGCCGTACGCTCCGTCCTCACCCGGCTGTCCCGGCTGGCCGACGACTTCCCCGAGCTCGTCGAGGCCGATCTCAATCCCGTCATCGTCCGCGCCGACGGCGCGCTCTGCGTGGACGCCCGGGTCCGCCTCGAACGCCGGCCGTCCTTCGACCCCTACCTGCGGCGGCTGCGGCGCCCGGCGGCCGCCGAAGCGGAGTGAACCGCCATGAAGCACAGCATCCTCGACGGCACGGAGGCCGACACCTTCCCCGCCTCCGAACCCGTACGGTCACCCGGCCGCACGGCGGTCCGCGACTGCATGGGCGGGCCCGGCGTCGCCGTCACCCCCGGCACCGACTTCGCCACCGTCGCCGCCGTACTGAGCGCCTCCCGGCGGGGCATCGTGCCGGTCGTGTCCGACGACGGCACCGTGACCGGGGTGATCGCCGCGTCCGACCTGCTCGCCGCCTACGCCGAGGAGGACCCCGAGCAGGAACTGCCCGCCCGCCACCTGATGGCCACCCCGGTGGTCACCGTCACCGAGGACACGAGCGTCACCGAGGCGGCGGCCCTGCTCACCGAACACGCCCTGCACCACCTGCCGGTGGTGGACGCCGACGGCCGGCTGGCGGGTCTGCTCTCCACCCACGACCTGCTCGACGCCCTGCGCCGCGAGGACGAGGCCATCCGCTCCGAGGCCCTCGCCCTCGCCCTCACGCCCGGCAGCGGAGTCGTTCCCGGCTCCCTGCACGTCCGCTGCGAACGCGGCCTGCTCGCGCTCACCGGCCGCACCCGCACGCGTGGCGACGCCGCCTCCCTGATCCTCCAACTCGCCCGCATCGACGGCCTCAACGGCCTCGCCGACCACCTCACCTGGGACGAGGACGACATCGGTCCGGCGCCCGGCCGCTGACGCCGGCCCCGGGGCCGACGGCCGGGCGGTCCTGGCCGATGAGCACGCACCTGCCGTGATCACGGCCGCCGCAGCCCCGGCCGCTCTTCCGGTGCTCGACCGCACCGGGCACCACCCGGGCCCGGCCACCAGGGCGGTGATCCACGGCGCCCACTGCCCGGTGGCCGTCGTCCCGCGCACCTGACGCGGTGCGCGGCTCGACGGGGACGCGCAGAATCGGTGGTGTCACCGAGCGCACCCCAGGGAGCAGGCCATGGACACGCCCCAGCCCGTACGGGTGTTCCTGCTGGATGACCACGAGGTGGTCCGCAGGGGCGTCCGCGACCTCCTGGAGGCCGAGGCCGACATCGTGGTCGTCGGCGAGGCCGGCAGCTGCGCCCAGGCCCTGGCCCGGGTGCCCGCGCTACGCCCGGACGTCGCCGTGCTCGACGTGCGGCTCCCGGACGGCGACGGTGTGACCGTCTGCCGCGAGCTGCGCGACCGGATGCCCGGTCTGGCCTGCCTGATGCTGACCTCCTTCGACGACGACGACGCCCTGCTCGACGCGATCATGGCCGGAGCGGCTGGTTACGTGCTCAAGCAGGTCAAGGGCGCCGACCTGGTCAGCGCGGTCCGGACGGTGGCCTCCGGCCAGTCCATGCTCGACCCGGCCACCACCCACAAGCTGATGGAGAGCCTGCGCCACCACGAGGAGGACGAGACCGACGCCGCACTCGCCGGGCTCACCCCGCGGGAACGGGAGATCCTTGCACTGGTCGGCGAGGGCAAGACGAACCGCCAGATCGGTCAGGAGCTCTACCTCGCCGAGAAGACCGTGAAGAACCACGTCTCGCGCCTGCTCGCCAAGCTGGGTGTCGAGCGCCGCCTCCAAGCCGCCGTCCTCGCGGCCCACGCCGAACAGCCCGAGCAGCACCACCAGCACCCGCACTGAGCCGCCACGGTCCGAGCGGGCCCGGAGGTAGAGCCGAACGGCCCAAGCGGCACGTCGGTCCCCGGCCGCACGGTGGAGGTGATCGACCTCCCGTCACGACTGAGGAGACGGCGATGATGTACTGGAACGATCACGGCATGAACGGTTGGGGCATCGGCCTGATGACCGTGAGCATGCTGCTCTTCTGGGCGCTCGTCGTCCTCGGCGTGGTCGCCCTGGTCCGGCACCTGGGCCGGACGACCCCGCACGGCCCGGCAGTACCGAGCCCGCCTGCCGCACCACCGTCTCAGCGGCCGACCCCGGAACAGCTGCTCGCCGAACGCCTGGCCCGCGGCGAGATCGACCCGGACGAGTACCGCACTCGTCTGGACACCCTGCGCGGCGGCGGCGATCCGCCCGCCTCCGGCTGACGACGCACTGAGGAGTCGGTCATGTCCACTCTCGCCCTCGACGCCGTCGCGTTGGAGAAGCTCGTCTCCGCGGCGGTGGCCGCACCCTCGATCCACAACAGCCAGCCCTGGCGGTTCCGGCTCCAGCCGGACACCTCGGACCTGGAGGTCCGGGCCGACCGCAGCCGGGCCGTCCCGGCTGCGGACCCGCAGGGCCGGGCCCTGCACATCTCCGTCGGCGCGGCCGTGCTCAACCTGCGGGTCGCCGCCCGCCACCTGGGCTGGGCGCCCGACGTGCGCCTGCTGCCCGATCCGGCCGACCCCGAACTGTTCGCCGCCGTCCGGCTCGACACCCCGGCCGCAGCACCGGCCCCGGGTGCGGAGAAGCTCTACGAGGCGATCTGGCGCCGCCACTCCATCCGCACGCCGTTCACCGGCAAGCCGGTCCCGCCGACCGTCCTCGACGAACTGGCCACCGCCGCGCTCGCCGAGGACGCCGTACTCCTCCTGCCCGGCCACACGGAGACCGCCCGGCTGCTGCACCTCACCGCCGAGGCCGAACGCCGCAACATCACGGACGACGCCCAGCGCACCGAGAGCCGCAACTGGATCCGCACGGGCGAGGCACCGCCCTACGGCATCCCGGTCAGCGCGCTCGGCCCGCAGGACCTGACCGGCCACCTGCCGATGCGCGACTTCTCCGCCATCCACGCCGCCGAGCACCAGGCCCCCGCCCTCTTCGAAGCCGAGCCCCGCATCGCGGTCCTCACCACTGAGCACGACACCCCGCAGGACTGGCTGCGCGCCGGCCTCGCCCTGGAACACGTCCTGCTCGCCGCCACCGTCCAAGGCGTCCGGGCCTCCTTGCTGCACCAGGCCATGGAATGGCCCTACCTGCGCTGGGAAGCCCGTGACCCGCACCAGGGCCCCGGCTACGTGCAGATCCTGCTCCGTCTCGGCTACGGCCCCGAGGGTGCCCCGACACCCCGCCTGGCCCCCGTTGAGGTGACGGACTCCTAGGCCCTAGCCGTCGGGCACGGGGACCCGCCAGACCAGCTCCGTACCGCCCTCAGGGCGGGTACGAGCGGTGAAGGTACCGCCCAGGGCGGTGGCCCGGTCGGCGAGGTTGGCGAGGCCGCTGCGGCGGCCGCCCTCGGGGAGGCCGGCCCCGTCGTCGGCGACCGTCACGGTCAGCTCCTCGCCGGCGGCCACGGTGACCTCCACCGCGTCGGCTCCGGCATGGCGGGCGGCGTTGGACAAGGCCTCCTCCAGGACGGCGACGGCCGCGTCCGCGACATCGGCGGGCACGCCGACGTCGAGCAGGCCGGTCATCCGCAGCGCCGGGGCGAAGCCGAGGGAGCGGGTGGCGCGCTCCACGACCTCGACGACGCGGGTGCGCAGGCCGACCGCGGCAGGGCCGCGCTCGCGCAGGCGCAGGCCGAAGATCGTGGCGCGGATGGTCTTGGCCGTCTCGTCCAGGTCGTCGATCGCCCGCAGGACGCGCTCGGTGGCCTCGGGATGCTCGATGAAGCGGGTCGCGCCTTGCAGCGTCATCCCGGTGGCGAAGAGGCGCTGGATGGCCAGGTCGTGCAGATCGCGGGCGATCCGGTCGCGCTCCTTCAGCAACGCGACCTGCTCGGAGTCCCGGCGCCGCTCCGCGAGTTCCATCGCCACCGCTGCCTGGCCGGCGAAGCCCAGGAGCGGCCCCGACTCGCCCTCCTCGAACAGCGGCGACCCGGCCGCCCTGACCAGCAGCAGCACGCCCCGGATACCGCGCTCGGCGGTGCCCACGGGTACCGCGACGGCCGGGCCCAGACCTTTCCACCGTGGCGGGCCGACGGTGATCCTCGGGTCCTTCTGGACATCGGGGCTGACCACGAGCCCGCCGGTGCGGAAGGCCGCGCCCATGAACGAGCCCTCGACCGGGAGCACCAGACCCCGGTGCTCCCGCTCGTCGAGGCCGACGGCGATCCGCACCTCCAGCTCGCCGGTCTCCGGCAGCGGTACGGCCACGGCGGCGAGGTCGGCGCCGGCGAGCTCGGCCGCGCGGGCGAGCAGCAGGTCCAGCACCTCCTGCTCCGCGCTGCCCGACAGCAGGCTGCTGGTCACGTCCGCACTCGCCTCCAGCCAGCGCTGCCGCCGGCGGGCCCGGTCGTACAGCCGGGCGTTGTCGATCGCCACCCCGGCGGCGACGGCCAGGGTGGCGAGCACCGACTCGTCCTCGGCGTCGAAGTCGCCGCCGCCGCGCTTCTCGGTCAGGTAGAGGTTGCCGAACACCTTGTCCCGGATCCGGATCGGCACCCCCAGGAAGCTCCGCATCGGAGGGTGGCGGGCCGGGAAGCCGTAGGAGGCCGGGTGGTCGGAGATCCGGCTGAGCCGCAGCGGCTCGGGGTGGCGGATCAGCTCGCCGAGGATGCCGTGCCCCGAGGGCAGGTCCCCGATCAGCTTCACCTGATCGTCGGTGACCCCGACCGGGATGAACTGCGACAGCCGCTGGTCCTCGCCGATCACGCCGAGCGCGCCGTACTCGGCGTCCACCAGGGTGACGGCCGCCTCCACGATGTGCTGCAGCGCCTGGGTCAGCTCCAGGTCGCGGCCGACCGCCAGCACCGCCTCCAGCAGGCTGTGCACCCGGTCCCGGGTGCCGCGGGCGGCGTCCAGGCGGGCTTGGAGCTCTTCCAGGAGTTCGTCCAGTCGCAGCTCCGGTACGGGGGCGGCCGTCTCCGATGCGCTGGTCTCCGATGCGCTGCCCAAGGGGATCCTCCGCGGCTCGGCCCCCCGCTGCTCACTTGACCAGGGTAGGCGCGTCTGCCACGGTCCGTCGGGCGCACGAAGGGGCCCATCGGCCCAGTGAGGGCACCCACCGGACCCATTGGCGGCGGCCACGGCCACGGAGAAGGCTGGTAGCGAGCGGAACCGCCCGTTCCGCTCTCGGAGAGGAGTGACCGCAGCATGAAAGCGCTCACCTACCACGGACCCGGCCGCCGCACCTGGGGCGACGTTCCCGACCCGACCGTCCGCGACCCGGAGGACGCCGTCGTCCGGGTGGACGCGGTCACCATCTGCGGCACCGACCTGCACATCCTCAAGGGCGACGTCCCCGAGGTCACCGAAGGCCGCATCCTGGGCCACGAGGCCGTCGGCACCGTCACTGAGACCGGGCCGGGCGTGCGCACCGTCACGGCCGGCGACCGGGTGCTGGTCTCGTGCATCTCCGCCTGCGGGCGCTGCGCCTACTGCCGCGCCGCGGGCTACGGCCAGTGCACCGGCGGTGGCGGCTGGATCCTCGGGCACCTGGTCGACGGCTGCCAGGCCGAGTACGTCCGCACCCCCTTCGCCGACACCTCGCTGTACAAGCTGCCCGACGGCGTCCGGGACGAGGACGCCCTGCTGCTCGCCGACATCCTGCCCACCTCCTACGAGGTCGGCGTCCGCAACGGCCGGGTCGGGCCGGGCGACACCGTCGCGATCGTCGGTGCCGGGCCGATCGGGCTCGCCGCGATCCTCACCGCCCGGCTGTACAGCCCCTCCCGCATCATCGCGATCGACCTCGCGCAGAGCCGCCTGGACGCCGCCGAGCGCTTCGGCGCCGACACGACCCTGACCGTGACCGAGGCCACCGCGGAGGCCGTCCGGGCCCTGAGCCGGGACGGACTCGGCGTGGACGTCGCCGTCGAGGCGGTCGGCGTCCCCGAGTCCTTCGAACTCTGCACCCGCCTGGTGCGCCCCGGCGGCCGGGTGGCCAACGTGGGAGTGCACGGCAAGCCGGCGGTGCTCCACCTGGAGGACCTCTGGATCCGCGACGTCACCATCACCACCGGGCTCGTGGACACCGACAGCACCCCGCTGCTGCTCGACATGCTGGCCGTCGGCCGACTCGACGTCGCCGGGCTGGTCACCCACCGCTTCGGCCTCGACGAGATGCAGGACGCGTACGACGTCTTCGCCGACGCGGCCGGCACCGGGGCGCTCAAGGTCGCGCTCTTCCGGACGTGACCGACCGTGTTCGGAGGAGTCGCCATCATGACCAGTCGTCCCGATCCCGGCGAACTCGCCAGCCGGGTCGCCAGGCGCTGCGACCAACTCGGCATGAGTGAAGGGGCGCTCGCCCACCGGGCCGCCATGTCGCCCGCCTACCTGCGGCAACTCCTGCAGTCAGGACCGGAGCTCGACCCGCCGGGCTTCGTCCGGATGGCCGCCGTGCTCGGGATGACCTGGCCGGAGCTGCTGTCGGGCCGACGCCCCGACGCCCCGCCGGGGCTGGCCGACGCCGACCCGCGCCCCCACCTGTTCCACCTCACCGAGCCGCAGTGCTGGGACCTGCTCGGCACCCACGGCATCGGCCGCATCGGTCTGCCCGGATCCTCGGCGCCCGTCGTGCTCCCGGTCAACTACGTGGTGGACGCCCGGACGATCGCCTACCGCACGGCTCCCCGGGGCCCCGCCGCCCCGGGGGAGGGCTCGCCGGTCTCCTTCGAGGTGGACCACATCGACGACCACCGCAGCCAGGGCTGGAGCGTCCTCATCCTCGGTGAGGCCCACCACGTCGACACCCCGGGCGAAGAAGAGCACCTCTCGTCCCTTCCGGGCGCCACCCCCTGGGCCGGCGGTTTCCGCCCGCTGTGGGTGCGCGTCCGGCCGGACGGAATCACCGGGCGCCGCATCGGCACGGGGTGACCGTTGCACCGTGCCGGCGACCGTCCGGTCAGGCCTCCGCACCGCCTTCACGGTCAGCGAGTCGTCTGACGATCGGGGCGTGGGGCGCCCCCGACTCCATAACGGCCCGCTGTCCGACGGTGTCGTCCGTCGGACAGCGGGCCGGCGTCGTTGACGACCGGGCGGGTTCGGCCGTCTGCCGGGCCGCGCTCGGTCAGAGTTTGAACATGGCGGTGTACGGCGGGGTGATGCGTTCCTGCCGTGATCCGAAGTCGACGAGGACCGCGATGTCGCTGTCGCCCTCGACGCCGATGGCCCGACCGAGGCCGTACCTGTCGTGGGAGACGCGGTCGCCGACGATGAAGTGCTTGCGCGGCGCCTCCACTCGGACCTTGAAGGGGCTGGTGGGCAGGTGGCGGCGGACTGCTGCAGATTTCGTCATCCCCTCCAGTATGCGCCGGAAAGTGCGGGCGCGGGGTCTTTACCGGCGATCGATTTCGGGGGTTGGAATGCGGTGTACGCCGTCCGGGTGTGCCCCCGGAATACCTGACGGGCCCGGTGAGTCGAGTTCTCGGGGTTGCTGAAGCAACGATGGCGCTCCCGGCCGCGGGAAACGCCCTCCTGGGAGACGTCGGCGCCGAGGGGTGCGGATGCGTGCTCAATCGGCTTGGTTTGCAGGTGTGTTGACGGGTCTTGTCGGCTCGGGTCCGGCGCCCTGGGGCGGGCTCTCGCGGAACCGGGGGTGAAATATCCGCCACGGCGGGCCTCGGTCTGCTAGAGTCGCCTTAGTTGCAGTAGTGGTTCCCATGAATTTTGTGTGCGCCTGCTGATGTTTCGCAGGCGTATTTTCTTTTCCCGGCTCTTTTCCGGGTGGGTGCTCATCGCGGCGACTCGAAGCCCGCGCTGTGTGTGCTTCGGACAGCCCCTTGAAGGAGATTTCTTTATGGCTAATGGCACTGTGAAGTGGTTCAACGCGGAGAAGGGCTTCGGCTTCATCGAGCAGGAGGGTGGCGGCCCCGACGTCTTCGCCCACTACTCGAACATCAACGCCAACGGCTTCCGTGAGCTGCTCGAGGGCCAGAAGGTCGAGTTCGACGTCACGCAGGGCCAGAAGGGCCCGCAGGCCGAGAACATTCGTCCGCTGTAGTTCATCTGTCAAGGCACCCGCCTAGCAGCGAGGGGCCCGCACCGAGTACATGCACGGTGCGGGCCCCTCGGCATTGCGCCACGACGCACATCCCCGGCCGTTCAGGCCCCCTGGCTCCGCCGCCGGCGACCATCCCCACGCGAGACGCACAGCGTCGCGTCCGGATCGGCGCCCTGCCGTGACATCCCACAGTTCGAGGATCTCCGGCCTGAGGTGACGTGCCGCACGGTTTCACCGTCCACGCCCCGCTCCCCACACTTCGGCCCGTTGACTTGCGATCTCCTGCCGGCGCCGCGCGCCGCGGAGCCGCCCCGCGACGTGCCGTCCAGGAAGGTTGTCCATGAACTCCTCCAGTCGCTCCTCGTACCGAAACGCCAACTCCCGTTCCCGCGCGGGCTCCCGCTCCGGCGGCAGCTCCTTCTACGGCGACCGGCCTGCCGGCGGCCGGCGCTCCGAGGGTCGGGGCGCGCGTCAGGGGGCTTCCCCGCAGGGGGAGTTCGCGATGCCGGTGAGCACCACCCCGGCGCTGCCGCCCGTCGAAGCGTTCGACGAGCTGGACATGCCGAAGGCACTGCTGTCCGTGCTGACCCGCCAGGGCGTCACCGCGCCGTTCCCGATCCAGGCCGCGACGCTGCCGAACTCGCTGGCCGGCCGCGACGTCCTCGGGCGGGGCCGCACCGGCTCCGGCAAGACCATCGCGTTCGGCCTGGCCGTCCTGGCCCGCACCGCCGGGCGGAGGGCCGAGCCGCGCCGCCCGCTGGCGCTGGTGCTGGTCCCCACCCGTGAGCTCGCGCAACAGGTCACCGAGGCCCTCACCCCCTACGCCCACGCGGTGCGCCTGCGGATGGCGACCGTGGTGGGCGGCATGTCGATCGGCCGCCAGGCTCAGACGCTGAACCGCGGGGCGGACGTCGTGGTGGCCACCCCCGGTCGGCTCAAGGACCTGATCCAGCGCGGCGACTGCCAACTGGACGGCGTCGGCATCACGGTGCTCGACGAGGCCGACCAGATGGCCGACATGGGCTTCCTGCCGCAGGTCACCGAGCTCCTGGAGCAGGTCGCCGAAGGCTGCCAGACGATGCTGTTCTCCGCGACCCTGGACCGCAACGTCGACCGTCTGGTGCGGCGCTTCCTCAAGGACCCGGTCACCCACTCGGTGGACCCCTCCGCAGGAGCCGTCAGCACCATGGAGCACCACGTGCTGCACGTGCAGGCCTTCGACAAGAGCGCCACGATCGCCCACATCGCGTCCCGCGACGGCGGGGTGATCATGTTCATCGACACCAAGCACGGCGCGGACCGTCTGGTGGAGGAGCTGCTCGCGAACGGCGTCAAGGCCGCGGCGCTGCACGGCGGCAAGTCCCAGCCGCAGCGCACCCGCACCCTGGAGCAGTTCCGCACCGGCCAGGTCACCGCGCTGATCGCCACCAACGTCGCCGCCCGGGGCATCCACGTCGACGGTCTGGACCTCGTCGTCAACCTGGACCCGCCGGCCGACCACAAGGACTACCTGCACCGGGGCGGGCGCACCGCCCGGGCCGGTGAGTCCGGCACCGTCGTCACCCTCGTGCTGCCCAACCAGCGCCGCGAGATGGCCCGCATGATGACCACGGCCGCCATCACCCCCATCACCACCAGGGTCAGCTCCGGCGACGAGGACCTGGCCCGCATCACCGGCGCCCGGGTGCCCACCGGCATCCCCACCGTGATCGCCGACCCCGTCGTCGAGCGGCCGCGCCGCAGCTCGTCCACCAGCCGCGGCCGCCGCGGCCGCCCCGCCGCCACCGCCGGCGAGACCCGGGTCGCCTCCAGCCGCGGCAGCCGGGGCTCCTCCGGCCGCCGCCGCGCGCCCCAGCGCGTCGCCCTCGCCGCATAGCACCCGCCAGGCCCGGTGCGCGGTGCGCACCGGGCCCGCGCGGTCCGCCGCCTCGGCGGCAGCGGTTTCCCGCGACGGCCGCCCGCGCGGTTCGTCAGCAGTGCCGAGCCCCGCGCCGGCGGACCGCCACCGGCGTCCCGCCGCCCGTGCCCCGATCACCGCCGGACCCGGCGGGAGAGACGAAGGAGTCAGCCCATGACCATCGCCCTCGAACACCCCGCGACCACCGCCACGGTCGGCGACCTCATGCGACACCCGGAGCTGCAGATCAGCGACGATGTCATGGTCGACACGGCGATGGACATCCTGCAGAGCTCCGGCACCGACCACCTGCTGGTCCGCGACGAGGACGGCCGCTGCGCCGGGCTGCTGACCCGCCTGCAGCTGGCGCCGTTCCAGGCCCGGTCCTGGTACACCGAGCGCACCCCGGTGCGCGACATCGTCTTCGACCGCGAGCCGTTCGCCACCACCGGCATGCCCGCCGCCACCGCGGCCGCTGCCATGCTCGCCCGCGGCCTGGACGCGTGGCCCGTCGTGGACCACGACGGCCACGTCATCGGGCTGCTCAGCTTCTAGGGCGTGTGCGGCGTCGTGCTCGGTCCTCGGGTGCTGCCCCCGCCCTGCTCGGTGCCCCGGGTGGTGGCGCGCCGCCCTCCGGTCCGTCCCTGTGGGAGGTCCGGCGGGACCGGGCTCCCTCCGGACCTCCCACCCGCGTCACCGCGGAGCGCCGAGGTCGGCGATCGGACACTCCCCCGAAGGTGAGCCGGAGCCGCCGATCGGACACACCCACCCCCGCAGGGAGGTGACGAGGTCGACGGTGAGCCGGGAACCGAGCGCCGCGACGTCGTCGAGGGGGTAGGTGTGATCGCCGGGGAAGAGGCGTGGGGTGGCCGGTCGGCTACTGATGTCGTTCCAGCCGGCCAAGGCCTCCGGGGAGATGACGGGATCGTCCTCGCCTCCGTAGAGGGCGAGTTGGGTGTCCAGCGGCGGTCCCTGGTGGGGCGGGAACTGCAGGGCGAGCAGAAGGTCGGCGAGCATCGGGATCCACGTGTTGACCAGTGCCCTGGGGTCGTGGCCGACGTGGTCGGGCAGGCGGCCGAAGAGCTTCTCGATTCCCTCCCGGCCGCCGAGCAGGACATCCGGAGCCCTTGTGGTGAACTCGGGGTGGTGGGGGGCGGCCATGGCGGACAGGGCGAGCAGGGTGGGCGGGCGGTGGCCCTGCCGGATGAGGCACTTGACGGTCTCGTAGGCGACGAGGGCTCCCACGCTGTGGCCGAACACGGCGTACGGGTGGCCGTTGTCGCCCTGACGGATGCGCTCCGCGAGGAGCTGTCCGAGGCGGTGCGGGTCGGTGTGCACCGCCGTGCCGATGGAGCGTCCGCGTCCGGGCAGTTGCAGGGCGTGCAGGCTGACGGTGGTCGGCAGGTGGGCGGTGAAGGACTGGAAGTAGGTGGCGTTCGTTCCCGCGGGCGGCATGCAGTAGAGGCGCAGGAGGTGTCCGTCACCGGTGGCCGGGCTCAGTGCGACGAAGTCGGGTTGGTCGACGGCGGTGGTCAGGCGGGCCGAACTGCTGCCCGCGGCAGGGGTGTTCATGCGTGTTCACTCCGCTCCTGGACGGTGACGGTCTTGGTGGGGTCGGTGTGGCCCGGCTGCCGGAGGCGGTACAGGGCTCGCTTGGCGATGTCCGCTAGGTGGGCGGCGCGCATCAGTTCCAGAGTGGGGATGTCGCAGCCGAGGTGCTGGCGCAGTGCCGTGGAGAGTTCCAGGAACATCAGGGAGTCGATGCCGAGCAGGTCGAGGCGGCTGGTGCGGTCCAGGCGGTCGACGGGGGTGTGCAGGACGGCGGCGGCGAGCTCGGCGACCTCGTCCTCGATCAGGACGATGGCCTCGTCGTCGCTCAGCACGGCCACCTCGCTGCGCAAGGAGGTGGGGCGGTCGGTGCTCACGTGATGCTGTCGGAGCAGTGCGCCGGTCCTGGGTGCCTTGAGAGCGGGCAGGACGCGGCTGATGCTGTCCCAGTCGAAACGGCCCAGTGCGACGACCGGTCCCGTTCGGGTGTCGAGAAGCCGGTCGAGCGCGGTGAGCGCGTCGGTGGCGGCGACGGGGGCCATGCCGTAGGAGGCCATCTCGTCGATGCGTCCGGTGCGGTGGACGTATCCGGCGTCCGCGATGACGCCCCATTGAACGGCGAGGGCGGGGCTGCCGCCTCGGTGGCGGGCTCGGATCAGCGCTTCCATCGCAGCGTTGGCGGCGACATAGGGGGCCTGCTGGATGTTGCCGTCGAGGGCGGCCACCGAACTGTAGGCGAGGAAGACGTCGGGATCGTGCTCTTCGGCGAGAGCGTCGAGTGCGTGGAGTCCGGCGATCTTGGGGGCCAGGATGGTCTCCAGCTGGGTGTCGGTGCAGTCGGTGAAGGGAGCGTCCGCGAGGACCATGGCGGCGTGCACGACACCGCCCAGGCGCCGCTCCCGCAGGGCGGTGCGCACGGGATCGAGTGCGCCGGGCAGCGTGACGTCGGCGCAGTGCACGGTGACCTCGACCTTCATGGCGCGAAGCTCGTCGAGCAGTCTCGCCGCGCCGGGAGTCCGGGCGCCCCGGCGGCCGACGAGATGAAGGTGGCGGGCGCCGCGTGCGGCGAAGTGACGGGCCGTGGCGGCACCGAATCCCGCGAGGCCTCCGGTGATGACGAAGGCGGCGTCGGCGTCGAGCGCGCTCGCCGGCGCGGAGTCGACGACCGGTGGTGGGGCGTCGAAGGTGATGACGATCCTCCCGATGTGCCGGGCGTGGCTCAGCAGGCTGAACGCCTCCCCGAAGCGGTCCGCGGGGAACGTGTGATGGGGCACCGGCATCCAGCGGCCGGTGGTGACGGCTTCGGCCAGCGCGGTGAAGTGGCGCCGGACCACGGGCGCCCGCCGATCGTGCAGGTCCAGCGTGTCCACCTCGAAGAACGAGACGTTGCGGGCCGGCGGCGAAACCGGCAGCGGATCGTCCCGCTCCGCGTCGCGTCGACCGAGTTCGATGAAACGTCCCTGCGGGGCGAGCAGGTGCAGGCTGCGCAGACGGGCTTCGCCGGGCAGGGAGTTGAGGACGACGTCGACGCCGCGGCCGTCGGTCAGGTCCGCGACCTGTTCGGCGAAGTCCAGGGTGCGCGAGTCCAGCACGTGCTCGACGCCCAGCAGGCGCAGCATGCTCCGCTTGGCGGGGGTGCCGGCTGTGGCGATGACGCGCGCGCCGGCGTGCCGCGCGAGTTGCAGGGCGGCCAGCCCGACGCCTCCGGCGGCGGCGTGCACGAGGACGGTGTCGTCCTCGGTGAGGCCCGCGCACTGCTGGAGGGCGTGGTGTGCGGTGAGGAACGCGGTGGGCAGGGTGGCTGCCGCGGTGAACGCCATCGCGTCGGGCAGCGGTACGACGTGATCGCTGGAAGCCAGGACATGGGAGGCCAGAGCGGTGTGGGCCATGGCCGCGACGCGGTCGCCCGGTGCGAGACGGGTGACACCGGGGCCGACCGCGGTGACGGTGCCCGCGCAGTCCAGGCCGAGGCCGAGGAATCCGTGGCGCCGGGCTGCGGGCAGGGGACTGCTGCCGGTCGCGGTGAGCAGGTCGTGGTGGTTCAGCGCCGCGGCCGCGGTACGGATGAGCACCTGTCCTTCGGCCGGGTGGAGCGTGGTGGTGGAGCGCCAGGTGAGGACGGGGTTTCGTCCGGAGGCATCGACCTGCAGTGCGTAGTGGGGTTCGGATCCGGATGCGGCCCCGGTGGCGGGCAGTGTGGTGACCCGGGTGGCGAATCGCCCTCGCGGCGTGAGGACCACCTCGTCGTCGACGACCTCCTCGGGGCCGCCCGTCGCCGCTGCGCTGCCTTGGAGGTGGTGCAGTTCGTGCAGGAGGCGCTTGAACGTGTCGTCGTCGCCGGGCTCGGTCAAGGCGATGCGACGTACGCTCAGCGAGGGGTGTTCGTTCGCCAGACTTCGCGCGGCACCCCACAGGGGGGCGCCGTGGGGCGAGGGCGGCGGGGTGGGTGGCTGCTGGCTGTCGGCGTCGATGATCCAGACACGCAGGTTCCCTTCGCACGACCGCGCGCTCCGGCTCCAGGCCCGGGTGAGGTCACGCAGCGCGGCGAGCTGCCGCACGCCGTGGTCGGTGCGTTGCCGTGGTCCCGTTTCGCCGACCGGTTCGGCGAGGAGGATCACGTCGCTCACCGGTCGGGGTTCCTCGGCCCCGTCTGCCGCAGCGGTCAGTTCGCGGGCCCAGGAGTCCGCACCACCGGCCGCCGCGACGTGGTGGACCCGGCCCTGGGGGCATGCGGTGAGCAGGGCCCTGGTCAGTCGGTGCGCCAACTCGGTGGGGGCGTCGGCGGTAGGCGTGCTCAGCAGCCAGGACCGCTGCATCGCGTGGTCGAGCGCCGTTGCGGCTGCGGAGGCCCGTCGCCCGCCCGAGGCGCCAGGAGGAGTACGGTCCGTCGCCCCGTCGGGGACGGCGCGGGCACGGCGCTCCGCGACGACGAGGGACACGTAGGGCCGGTCGGCGGCGGTGTCGTCGTACTGTCCGGTGGCCGCGAAGCCGCAGTCGGCGAGCAGGTCGGGCCAGCGGTCGTAGGGCACCAGGGGACCGTCGGGCCGGACGTCCTGGTCGGTGGGGAGCCAGAAGGAGTCCAGCAGGCCGAACACCGGAGCCAGGAGTTCGGTGCTGTGCGTCTCCAGGGCGATCAGGTGGCCGCCGTCCGCGAGCAGGGTGGCCATGCCGCGCAGCGCGCGGGAGATGTCACCGGTGGCGTGCAGGACGTTCGAGGCGATGACGAGGTCGTAGGCGCCTGGTTCGAAGCCCTGGGCCACGGGGTCGCTGCCGGCGTCCAGGACCTGGTGGGTGAGGAAGTCGTAGGCGTGGAAGCGCTTCTCGGCGGCGGGGAAGAACGCGGGCGACACGTCGGTGAAGGTGTAGTGGACCCGCTCCGGCGGCAGGTGCGGCAGCAGGGCCGCGGTGGTGGCGCCGGTGCCCGCACCGACTTCCAGGATGCGCAGCGGCCGGTCGGTGGGCCAACCGGCGACGACGCTGCGGATCCACCCGACGAGCGCACGGGTGTGCGGGGCGAAGAAGGCGCTGGCCTCGTAGAACCGTTGGGCGAGGTTGTCGGCGTCGGAGAAGAGGAGCTCCAGGGGGTCGGCGTCACCGGTGAGGACATCGGCGAGGCGGTCCCCGCACACACCGTAGGTGAGGACGGTCACGGACTGGCCGGGACAGTCCTCGAGCAGACGGCTGAAGAGTGCCTCGGGGCGTGGTGCGGCCGTGCTGCTCCAGACGCCGGGCCCGGTGGCGGTGAGGACGCCGGCACTGACGGCCTGGGGCAGCAGGACGTCGAGGAGCCGCGCGTGCTTGGCCTTGACTCCCGCCTCGATGAGGTCGGCCAGGCCGAACGAGGAGTGCTTCGCGGCTGGGAGCAGGTGGCGCACGGCCCGGGCGGTGAAGTGGGCGCAGACTTCGAGCAGGCGTGGCCGCAGCGCGTCGCTGATCCGGTGCAGCCGGCCCAGTCGGGCGTCGTTCTGCCTCCTGACCAGTTCCGGCAGTGACCGCGGGGCGGGCAGCGGGCTCCGGCCGGGCCCGGGTTGGCCGGGTAGGGGTACCGCGCGCAGGACTTCGGTGAGCCGGTCCTGCTCGTCGGCGGTCCCGGTTTCGAAGCGTCGCAGTTCGCAGCCGAGCAGTTCCATGCACACCTCACCGTCGTCGTCGCACACGGCGATGTCCCACAGCCCTTCGGGGCCGGTGGCGCGGGTGACGTGGCTGAAGCCGGAGGAGGGCAGCGTCCGCCAGCTGCGGACGGTGGTGATGCGGGCGGGCAGGAACGGGGCGGGTCGGTCCGCGGTGAACATCAGCGGCAGACAGGTCTGCAGGGCTCCGTCCACCAGCGTGGGGTGGGCGATGACTCCGGGCTCGGGGCGGCTCGACGCGGTGAACTCGTAGTGTCCTACGGTCTCCTCCGCCCCGGTGTGCAGGTGGGTGACGGTCCGGAAGGCCGGCCCGTAGTCGAGAGCGGCCCGACGGGCGGCCGCGTAGTGCTCCGGGGCGGGATGCCGGTTCGGCAGCCGGCGTTTCAGGGCCGCGACGTCCAGAGGGGGGCGCTGGGGGCGCAGCAGGCTCCGCACGCCGGCGCGGACGTGCTCGGTCCAGTCCTGTTCACCCGTGCGGCTTCGAACGGTGAGCCTGCCGTCCTGGGAGAGGTGGGTGGCCAGCTGGACGTCGTCCCCGTCCACGGGGCTCGCGGAGTCGGTGCTCCAGTCGAGGGTCAGGGCCCGGTCGATGGACAGGCCGGTGATTTCGAGTGGTCCGTCGTGTCGGCTCCGTGCGGCGGCCAACGCCATTTCCACGAAGCCGGCGGCGGGCCAGACGACGGCGTCCGCGACCCGGTGGTCCTCCATCCAGGACAGCCGGTCGGCGTCCAGACGGTTCAACCACGCGGCCTCCGGCCCGGCTTGGCGGGATCCGAGCAGGGGGTGGGGACCGGCGGCGTCCTCACCGGGGGCGTCCTCCTGCCACCAGGACGCGTCGCCGTTCCAGTGCCGCTCGCGCTGCCACGCCACCGCCGGCAGGTCGGTCACCGCGCCGGGACGGGGGAAGTGGCTGTCCCAGTCCACCGCCGCCCCGGCGGCGAGTACGTGCAGCACGGTCTGTTGCAGCGCGTCCACGGTGGCGAACGTCCGGGACAGCGTGGGAACGACCACGCCGGGAGCGGGGGTGCCGGCGGTGGCACGCCGCAGATAGGCGGTCAGCACGGGGTGGGGGCCGACCTCGACCAGGACGTCGCAGGCGGCGTCCCCGGCCGTCAGTTCGGTGGCGGCCTGGTGGAAGCGGACGGGGCGGCGGATGTTGGCCCACCAGTACCCCGCGTCCAGGGCCTGCCCTGACTCAAGGCGGCCGGTCACCGAGGAGACCATCGGAATGCGGAAGGACCCGGGGGCCAGGGACTCCAGCGCACGGGCCAACCGGTCACGCACGGGCTCCATGGCTTCGGTGTGGAAGGCGTAGTCGAGGCGCAGGTCCCGGAAGAAGACGCCGTCGGAATCCAGTGCGGCGCCGAGGGCCGCGAGGTCCTCGTGCGGGCCCGCGAGGGTGACGTCCTGGTCGGAGTTGATCGCGGCGATCTCCACGCGGCCGGTCAGCTGAGCCTGCTCGAGCCTCTCCCTGGCGGCGTGTTCGCTCAGGCCCACCGCGGCCATGCCTCCCGAGCCCGCCGTGGCGGCCTGGGCCAGGCTGCGGGCGGCGATGACGCGGCAGGCTTGAGCCCGGGTGAGGCCACCCGCACAGTACGCGGCGGCCACTTCCCCGACGCTGTGTCCCATGACCGCGTGCGGATCGACGCCCCGGGCGGACAAGGCGGCGACCAGGCCCGCCTGCACGGCGAACAGCATCGGCTGCGCGACTTCCGTGCGGTCCCAACGGGAGGCATCGGCGCGGGCCATCTCCTCGAGTACGCTCCAGCCGAGCAGGGGCCCGAGCTCGTCGCTGACGGCTTCGACTTCGCTGGTGAACGCACGGTCCTGGCCGAGGAGTTCGGCCCCCATGCCGGCCCACTGCGATCCGTTCCCGCAGAAGACGAAGCCGATCCGGCCTCCGCTCACCAGACGTTCGGCGGTGGCGGCTTCCTGCCCCCGTGCCGCTTCCTGCCCCCGTGCCGCCCGGGCCAGGACTTCTGCGGCCTGGGCGGGACCGGTCGCGAAGAACGCCATGCCGTGGCGGCGCCGGGTCCGTCGTCGGCACGAGGTGAAGGCGGCGTCGTACAGGGCGTCGGGCCCCTGCGAGGAGTCGGCGGCCATCGCGGTGAAGTACTCCGCCCAGGACTCCAGGGCGGCGGTCAGCGCCTGGGCCGTGTGGGCGGAGACGATGACCGGCACCGGCCGCGCCGCAGCGCCGACGACCGGCGCGTCGGCGTCGCTCGGCGCGGCGACGGCGGTGTCGCTCGGCGCGTCGGCGTCGGCGTCGGTGCCGACAGGCCGGGCCGGTGGCGCCGACAGCACGGGCGGTCCGGCCAGGACGGCGTGTGCGTTGGCACCACCGATACCGAAGGAGTTGATGCCGACCACCACACGGCTGTCGCCGGGAACGGGACGGGCGGCGAGTACCGGCTGCAGACCGAGGCGGTCGAAGTCGATCTTCGGGTTGGGCGGATCGGCGTGCAGAGTCCTCGGTATGGAACGGGACTTGATGACGATCAGCGACTTCAGTACTCCCGCCATCCCGGCCGCCGCTTCCAGGTGCCCGAGGTTGGACTTGATCGAACCGATCGGAAGCGGGGCGTCGGTACGGCGGCTGCCGAGCACCTCACCCAGCGCCGCGCACTCGACGGGGTCGCCGACCAGGGTGCCGGTGCCGTGTGCCTCCACGTAGGACACGTCGCGCGGGTCGATGCCGGCGGCGGCGTACACACGGCGCAGCAGAGCGGCCTGGGTGCGTGAACTCGGCGCGGACAGGCCGACGGTGCGGCCGTCGGAGTTGAGTGCGGTGGCCAGGATGACGGCATGCACCCGGTCGCCGTCGGCGAGGGCGGCGGCCAGGGGTTTCAGGACGAGCATCACGGCACCCTCGGAGCGTACGAAGCCGTCGGCCGCCGCTCCGAAGGGGTGGCAGCGCCCCGTCGGCGAGAGCACTCCGGCCTGCGCGTAGCCGACGAAGGGGCCCGGCGCCAGCATCAGGTTCACGGCGCCCGCCAGGGCGAGCGGGCTGCGGCCGGTGCGCAGGTGCTCGCACGCCTGGTGCAGCGCGGTCAGACCGGAGGAGCAGGCGCTGTCCACGGCGCTGGACGGTCCGGTCAGATCCAGTTCGTACGAGACGCGGTTGGCCGTGGTCGACAGGAGTCCGCCGGTCGTGGTGTAGGGATTGCTCGAACGCAGGCGGCGCGCCTGCAGGTCGGCGTAGTCGTGGTTGGAGACACCGGTGACGACGGCGGTTTCGGTGCCGGCCAAGGCGCGGATGTCGAGGGCGGCGTCGTCGAGGGCTTCGACCGCGCATTCGAGGAGCAGACGCTGCTGCGGATCGATGCGGGAGGCTTCCTTGGGAGTGATGCCGAAGTACGAGGTGTCGAAGCCGGTGATCTCCGGTTCGGGCAGGAAGCCGCCCGCGGTGGAGTCGAACTTGCCCGGCCGTCCCGAACGACGGGCTTGGTGGGCACTGATGTCGAAGCGGTCCGGGGGCATGGTGCCGACCAGGTCGCGTCCTTCGTGCAGGGCCTGCCCGAGCTGGTCCAGGCGGTGGATGCCGCCCGGCAGACGCAGGCCCACCCCGATCACGGCCACCGC
This sequence comes from Kitasatospora sp. NPDC127060, assembly GCF_042724935.1. NCBI lineage: Bacteria > Bacillati > Actinomycetota > Actinomycetes > Kitasatosporales > Streptomycetaceae > Kitasatospora > Kitasatospora sp. NPDC127060. The sequence continues at coordinate 84,283 of NZ_JBHXEG010000020.1, read as the reverse complement.
GTCAGCGGGCCCCGGGGGACGGTCGACGTCGGAGGACGTGTACGGAGAGGATGGACGGGGTTCAGCCATGGGGTCCCTCCACATAAGCGGCACGGGTTCGAATCACGGGGATGGTGAGGCGACGACGGGGCGTGTCGGGTCAGCGCTCACGCGCCGAGGGGGTGGGCGAACCGGGGCTGCGGCGTCCACTCCCGGAGTTGGCGGGCCGGGCGGCTGCACGGGCGGCCGTCCGAGCGGCTAGCCGGTCGGTTGCACGGGCTTGCGACCCCAGGCGGAAACGGCTCGCGTGCCGGGATCCGTGAAGTCCGGTCGGTCGATCGAGGACAGTGCCGCGTCCGGCTCGTCGGCCGGCGGGGAGCCGTTCCGGGCCTGGAAGTCGCGGAGTCGCGCGAACCACAGACGCCAGAACTCGTCAGCGAAGCCGCCGTCACCGATCATCACCGGCTGCACCGCCATGCCGCCCGAGGTGAGGCCGCCATCGGGCACCAGGGCTTGCAGCCGTCGGCCCAGGCGGAGACCGCTGCACTGGGAGACCCCGAGGGTCCGCTCGGCGACGAGCAGGCCCTGACGCATCACCGGATGGGGTGAGGCATCGGCGGCCCCTGGTCGAGATCGTCGACCAGGAGAAGGCCACCGGGGCGCGGCCACTCGGCCATGGCGGCCAACTAGGCGCCGGCCGAGCCCTTGGGGCCGCACGCGGTCAGCGCCCGCCCTGCGGCGAGGAGCGCGGTAACCGGTCTTCGTGCGCAGGCGTGCATACCCCTCATCGCTTTCGACATCGTCGTCCCCCATCCGGCGGCACTGTCCGGTCCGCCCCTCGGAGGGCGACGATCGGTGGTGACTGCAACGACCTTGACACACGCAACCTCCCAGGTGAACGCCGGTTACGGCCCCGTGACACAACGTCGAAGGTCTGGCGACAATCAGCACCGGGCGTCGCCCGGCCGAGGTGCTCGCCCGTCCGGCACGGGTCCTCGGACGGGTTCCGCGGCAGGCCGCTGCTCGCGCGGCGGAGGGAAGGGGGGCGTGAACTGACTATCTGTCAAGTTCTCACTGCATCCAGCCGTTCGGCGGTAGCCTCGGCCCTCTGCGACGGCGGGACGGACAACGACAGACCGGGCAACAACTGCCCTGGCGGGGCGAATCGGAGGCGGCGGGTGGCGGAGGGGAAGGCCGGGCACGGCAACGGGGCCGGGGCCGGGGCCGGGAAGGGCGACGGGACGCTGCACGAGCGGGAGGCCGAGATCCGGTCGGCGGAGCAGGCGATCGAGGCGCTCACCCTGCCCGCCGGTACCGGCGTCGGGGAACTGCTGCTGTACACCGGCGCGGCCGGGCTGGGCAAGACCGCGGTGCTGACCGAGGTGCGGCGGGCGGCGCAACGCGCGGGCTGCACGGTGCTGTTCGCCCGGGGCGGGCAGCGGCAGTGCCACGAGCCGTTCCACGTGGTGCGCCAGCTGGTGCGGCCGGTGCTGTCGGCCCTGTCCGACGACGAGCGGGCGCGGGTCTTCGGGCCGTGGGAGGACGTCGTCGGCCCCGCGGCCGGACTGCTGCCGCCCGGCGGGCAGCTCGATCCGCAGGGGGTGCGGGACGGGCTGGACTTCGTCCTCACCCGCCTCGTGCAGCTGCGCTCGCCGGTGGCCGTGCTGGTCGACGACCTGCACTGGGCCGACCCGGAGTCGCTGGGCTGGCTGGCCGGCTTCGCGGTCCGAGCCCGGGAGCTGCCGGCCCTGGTGGTGCTCGCCTGCCGTGACGAGTTCCCTGACGACGCGCTGGCCCTGCAACGTCTCCTCGCCGACCGGGCCGACCGCCGGCACGAACTGCGCCCGCTCCAGCCCGCCTCGATCGCGCACCTGGTCCGGGCCGCCCTGGGCACCCAGGCCGAGGACGCCTTCTGCCGCCACGTCTGGGCGGTCACCGCCGGGAACCCGTACGAGACCGCCGCCCTGCTGCACGAGGTGGCCGACCAGCGACTCGACCCGGTCGAGGAGAGCAGTGGTCTGCTGCGCGAGATCGCCGCCACCGCCCGGGGGATGACGCTGCGGCACTGGCTGGACCGACTGGGCCCCACCGCGCTGCGCTTCGCCTGGGCAGCGTCGGTACTGGACACCGACATCCGCCCCGGACTCGCCGCCGCCATCTGCGCCCAGGGACCGGAGGCCGCCGCCCAGTCCGTCCGGGAACTGCGCCGACACCGGGTGCTGACCAGCGCACCGGGGGGCCGGCTGGAGTTCGTCCACCCGCTGGTCGCCACCTCGGTCTACCAGTCGATGTCGCCGGCCACCCGCACCGGGATGCACGGGGTCGCCGCCGTCGAGGTCGAGAACGCCGGCCTCGGTCTGTTGGCGGCCTCCCGGCACCTGCTGGAGATCCTGCCCGAAGGCGACGGCGCCATCGTCGACAAGCTGCGCCGGGCGGCCCGCGAACACCTGGCCATCGGCGCGCCCGAGGCCGCGCAGCGCTGCCTGCGCCGCGCCATCAGCGAGCCGCCCGCCGACCAGGACCGGGCCTCCGTGCTCTACGAGCTCGGCTGCTCGGCGTTGCTCACCGACCCCGCGACCACGGTCAACCAGCTGCGCCTGGCGCTCGTCGACCCGTACGGGCTGGCCCCCGGGTTGCGGGTGGACGCGGTCTTCCGGCTCGCCCAGGCCCTGGCCCACAGCAACCGGGTCGGCGAGGCCGCAGCGCTGTGCGCCGAGGAGGCCGCGCGCACCCCGCCCGGCCCGGGGCGGCTGCGCCTGGAGGTCGCCCACTTCATGTTCGGTGCGTTCCAGTCCGAGGACGAGGACGGCCCCGGCCGCTCCCGGCGGCTGGCGGAGTTCCACCGGATGCTGGGCACGGTCGGACTGGCCTTCAGCGACGCCGACACGGACACCGGCGCGGACGTGGACGCGCCGGTGTCGCTGAAGGCCGTGTTCGAACACGACGGCCTCGCCCACGCGGTGGCGGTGTTGCGCTGCTGGGACCTCACGCTGCGCGGCACCGACCGCGCGCAGGCGCTCGCGCTGGCCGACTCCGCGCTGCCGCAGGGCCGGCTGCCCCGCAGCCTCGGCTGGACCAACACCACCTGGGGCTTCGAACTGCCCGGGATCCTGGGCCTCAGCTACCTGTACGCCGACCGCGTCGACGTGGCGGAGGAGCTGTTCACGGAGGCGGTACGCGCCTACGAGGTCGCCGGCTGGAGCGGCGGCCACCTCGGCTTCGCCTACCTGCTGACCGGCATGCTGCGGTTCCGCTGCGGCGCGCTCGCCGAGGCGGAGGACTACCTGCGCCGGGCCCTGCGCACCGCCGGGCGGATCGGCCCGGACACCCCGCTGCACTGGGACGCGGTCGGGGCGCTGGCCGAGACCCTGGCCGCGCGCGGCAGGCTGGGGGAGGCCCTGGAGCTCGCCCGTGAGCACGCCTTCGGCCCGCCGTACCCGACGGTCATGGTGCTGCCGGACGCCCCCACGCTGTACGGCCGCCTGCTACTGGCCCGGGGCGACGCGCCGGGCGCGGTCGAGGTGCTGACGGCCGCCGGCGCGGCCCTCGACGCGCGGGGATGGCGCAACACGGTGTGGGCGCCGTGGCTGGGGCACCTGGCGCGCGCGGTGGCCCCCGACCAGCCGGAGCGGGCCCGCGACCTCGCCGAGGAGGGAGTGCGCCGGGCCCGGGAGTCCCGGACGGACTCGGCCGTCGGCAGCGCCCTGCGGCTGTGCGCCGCGGTGCACGAGGCGCCGCGCGCGGCCGAGCTGCTGGCGCAGGCGGTGCGGCACCTGGAGCGCTCGCCGGCCCGCTACGAGCACGCGATCGCCCTGGTCGACTTCGGCGAGGCGCTGGGCTCGGCCCCCGCCGCCCGCGGCACGCTCACCCGGGGCCTGGGACTGGCCGTCCACTGCGGCGCCGACGGCTTGGCGGCCCGGGCCCGCGACCTCCTGAGCGCGGGGACGGGCGGCTGAGCGAGCCCGTGAGCGATGCGCGCGCCGGGCGGGCCGGTGGGACGCGCGCAACCACGTCGACGCCGCCGGATGGCGACGGACCACCTGTTCCCCACGGTCCCCGGGCAGCCCTGCTCGCCGTGCGGGAGGGCAAGAGCGGCCTGGTCGCGCTCGCGCTGGTCGTGGGCGCCGCGGCCGGCGTCGGCGCGATCGTCTTCCGCTGGCTGATCAGGACCTTCACCCTGCTGCTGTCCGGGCGGCGTCGAAGCCACCGCCGGGCCCCGATCCCTCGTGCCATCGGCTACGCTGCCGACCGGCCCGGTTCGACGTCCCGATGCCCAGTAGTCCCCGGAAGATAGGGTTCGGTTCATGGAGTTCCAGGTCCTCGGCCCCGTGTCGGTCAGCGGGAGCGAGGGGCCGTTGCCACTCGGGCCCGCCAAGCGGCGCAGCCTGCTCGCGATGCTGTTGCTGCGGGCCAATGTCGCGGTCTCCGTGGACACGCTCACCGAGGCACTGTGGGACGACGAACCCCCCTTGCACGCCCGCACCGTGATCCAGGGCCATGTCTCGCGCCTGCGGGCACTGTTGGCGGGCATCGGCGCATCGGCGTACGGCGTCGAGCTGAGTACGCGCGGCGCCGCGTACCACCTGGAACTGCCGGAGACTCTGCTCGACGCCCACCGCTTCGAGGGCCTGGTGGCGCTCGCCCGCCGCGCCGCCGACCCCGGTGACAGGGCCGCGCTGCTCACCGAGGCGCTCGCCCTGTGGCAGGGCCCCGCGCTGGCCGGCGCCTACCCGTCGCCGCTGCTGCGCTCCGCCGCGCACACCTTGGACGAGGCGCGGCTCGCCGCGGTCGAGCTGCTCGCCGACACGTACGTCGTGGGCGGTGAACACGAGCGCGCTGTCCAGCTGTTGCGGCCGGAGACCGGGGCCCATCCGCTGCGTGAGCCGCTGGCCGCCCGGCTGGTCGAGGCGTTGCACCACGCGGGGCGTTCCTCGGAGGCACTGGACGCCTACCACCGCGCCCGCCAGGTTCTCGCCGACGAGCTCGGCGCCCGTCCGGGCGTCGAGCTGACCGCCGCCTTCACCCTCGCCCTCGGCCCCGACAGCGCCCCTGCGGTTCGGGCCGATTCGCCCCAACCCGCCCTGAATCCGGTGCGGGTCCGGCCCAACCTACTGCCTCGTACCCCGCGCGGATTCCACGGCCGCACCGCCGAGAGCGCCGCGTTGACCGCGGCCGCGGCCGCGGCCGGACCTGACGGGCCGGTCGTCGTGGTCACCGGGCCCGCCGGGGTCGGCAAGACCGCACTGGCCGTGCACTGGGCGGCCGACCGGTGCTCCGACTTCCCCGACGGGACGCTCTACGCCGATCTGCGCGGGTTCAGCGACACCTCGGACCCCGAACCGGCCGAGCTGCTGCGGGAGTTCCTCGTCGCTCTCGACGTTCCACCGCGCCGGATGCCCGAGTCGGCGGACGCCGCCGGTGCCCTGTTCCGCTCGCTCACCGCCGACCTGCGGCTGCTCGTCGTCCTCGACAACGCCCGTACCTCCGCACAGGTCCGCCCGCTGCTGCCCACGGGGCCCGGCTGCGTCACCGTCGTCACCAGCCGGGCCCGCCTCGCCGGTCTCGTCGCCTCCGACGCCGCCCGCGTCGTCGCCCTCGATGTCCTCGGCACCGACGACAGCGTGGCCCTGCTCGCCCGTGTGCTCGGCGAGCACCGCACCGCGGCCGAGCCCCAAGCGGCTCGCCGTGCAGCCGAGTTGTGCGGTGGGCTGCCGCTCGCGCTGCGGGTCGCCGCCGCTCGGCTCGTGGAACTCCCCGCCCTCGGCCTCGCCTCACTCGCCGACCGGCTCGCCGACGAGCGCCAGCGGCTCGCGCTGCTCGCCGCCGAGGACATCAGTGTCGCCTCCGCGTTGCGGCTCTCCACCGCTCACCTTCCCGCCGACGCGGCGCAGCTGTTCACCGCGCTCGGCCATCACCCGGGCACACACGTCGACCGGTTCAGTGCCGCCGCACTCGCCGGCACGACCCCGCCGGATGCGGCCCGCGCCCTCGACCGCCTGGTCGCCGCGCACCTGCTCACCGAGACTGCCCCCGGCTGCTACGTCCTGCACGATCTGGTCCGGCTCTACGCGCGTGGCCGGAGTCACGACCCGGCCGCCCGCACCGCGGCCCGGCTGCGCCTGTACGACCACTGCGTGGCGACCGCGCTGTCCGCGTCCGAGGCCGCGGAACCTGGCGGGGAGCCCGCCTTCGTACAGCCCGATGACTTTCAACAGCCCTCCGCAGTACGGGACTTCACCAGCCGCGAGGAGGCGCTCGGTTGGTTCGCCGCCGAACGCGACGACCTCGCCCTGATCGCCGCCGCGGCCCGCGTCGAGGGCCGGCCCGAGCGGGCCTGGCGGATCGCCGTGACCCAGTGGCCGTTCGTGGTCTGGCGGGTCCTCGCCGACTGGGCGCCCACCCTGGAGGCCGCCCTCGCCGACGCCCGCGCCTGCGCCGACCCCTATGCGGAGGCCCGCGTCCTGACCCTGCTCGGCTGGGTGCTCACCGAGGAGGGCCGCACCGCCGAGGCCCTCCGGCACCTGCGCGCCGCACCCGAACTCGCGGCCCGCGCAGGCGACGTACTCGGCGAGGCCACCGCCCTGGTCAACCTCGCCGCGGCCCTCCCCGACGACGAACCCTGCGCCGCCGAAACGGCCTGCATCCGAGCCCTCGCCCTCGCCACCGAGGTCGACGACGCGCACACCCGGATGCTCGCGCTCCAGCACCTGGCCCGCATCCACCTCGGCGCGGGCCGCCACCAACAGGCGTACGAGGCGGCCGAGGTGGCGCTCGGCCTCGGCCCCGAGCACGAGGCGGTCGCCCGGCGCGTGCTCCTGCGCACCTGGCAGGGCGAGGCGCTGGCCGGGCTCGGCGACACCACGGCCGGGCGGCACCGCCTCGCACAGGCCGCGCTCGAGGCCGAGCAGACCGGCTTCGACGCGGGCGCCGTCACCGCGCTCGAAGCCCTGCTGCACATCGCCGACCAGGACGCACTGCCCGAACTGCGGCGCCGGCACGCGGCGGCACACGCCAGGATCCGGGAGCGTTAGCCGGGCGTTAGCGCCGCCGCCGCGCTCGTTAGTGATCTGCCAGCGTGCCGCAACACCCTCGTTCAGGTAAGGGGAAACGATCTCTCGCAGGATCGCGACCCACGAACGAGAACCGGGGGAACCACCCATGCGCTCCACCACCCGTCCCGCCCTGCTCGCCGTCGGTGCCGTCGCCACGCTCGCCCTGTCCCTGACCGCCTGCAACGACGTCAGCGGCGCGCAGGACAGCGCCGCCGGCGGCAGCAGCGCATCATCAGCCGCCCCGTCGGGTTCCGCCCCCGCCTCGGCGTCCACCTCGGCGCCGGTCTCCACCTCGGCCTCGGCGCCGTCCGGGGGCAAGGCGAGCGCGGGCGGTGGAGCCAGTTCGCCCTCCCACACCGGCGGAGGCGGCGTCACCGTGGCCTGCACGACCAAGAACACCTCGGTGACGTTCCTCCAGTCCTCGGGCCACGCCAGTGACGCGCAGGCCGCCGCAGCCACCCTCAAGATCACCAACAGCTCGGGTGCCCCCTGCACCATCGTCGGCCCGACGACCGTGGTCGCCGCCGACGACCAGGGCAAGGCGAGTCCGGTCTCGGGGGACAACTCCACGGCCGGCTCGGAAGCGGTCGACGTTCCGGCGGGCGCCACCGTGGTGGCGGACGTGCTGTACAACGACGTGAACGGCCAGGGCACCACGTCGGCCCGCTACACCTGTCCGGTGCAGGCGTCCCACGTCAAGGTCGCGCTGCCCAAGGACGCGGGCACCACGGTGAACGTGATGAAGGCGAACGGTTCGCCGGGCGGCGTCTTCAGCGTCTGCGGCACCGACTTCAAGGTCGGAGCCTTCGCGGCACGGTAGAGCTCGGCGCAGCCCCGTCCGTTCGCACGATCCTGCACGTGACGGCGTGGATCAGGGTCCGGTGCGCATCGCGTCGGTTCACTACCATGCGCGCAGCGGGACTTCTTCGCACGGCCGATGGCGGCTCACGGACCCCGCCTCCCTCGCCGCGTGCCCCGCATCCTCACTGCGGCGAGGACGGCGGCGGCCACCAGGACTCCCGATGCGCCGAGGAGCGTTCGGCTGGGAACGGTTCCCTGCGGCGGTGCGCCCAGGGCCCGGGCGGGCGCTCGGGGAATGGCGGAGGCGGTCCCATCGGTGGCGGCGGTCCCATCGGTGGGGCTGGCTCCGGTCCCACCGGTGGGACCGGAGGCGGTCCCATCGGCGGAGCCGGCGGCGGGTTCAAGGAGGAGAACCGGCGCAGGAAACGGCGCCTCGGTGCTGCCTACCTGCCCCTGGCCCCAGTCCACGACCGAACCGTCGGAGTAGGTCTGCACCGTCTCGAACCTCAAGGAGGCCGCACGGGGTAGGGGTCCGACGCGCACCTCGAAGAGCTGGTGGTCGTCGGGTCGGATCGCGTGCCCGGCCGTCGCCGTCCAGATCAGACGGCTTCCGTTCCCGGGCTGGGCGACGGTCTGCTCCTCCCACCCGGCCACAGGGGGAACCTCGGTCACACCGAGGCCGGCCGGCACGGAGACCTCGACGCGGACGGTCGTCGCGTCCGCCTTCTCGCTCGGGACCCTGAACCGCAGGGTCGCGGGCTGACCGGGGACGGCTCCGTCGGCGAAGACCCGGACGTGGGCCGAGGCGGGTCCGGCGGAGAGGAGCACCGCTCCCGCCGCACCGACGGCGGCCGCGGCCAGGGTCACACGATGCCGTCCGGTACGACGGGCCATGAGCACTCCTTCGGGATCGCGCTGGGTGGTCAACAGCAGTCGCAGTAGACGAGGTCGGCGGCGCTGACGGCGTTGCCCGCGTGCATGCCGTCCAGCGGGGCGGCCGCACCTCGCGCGGGCGCGGCGCCCTTCACCGCGATGGAGATGCTGCGCCCGTCGAAGGCACTGAACGCCAGGACCATGGGGGCGTTGCCGTTCGCATCGGTGGTGAAGGAGACGATGGCGTCCTGGCGGCCCCCGGCTTCGTCCGAGTACGCCTGATAGGTGGTGCCGGGCTGCAGGTTGCGCGCCTGGAGCTGGATCATGGAGAGGCCGTTGACCGGGCGGACGGTGGCCTCCAGGGTCCGGCCCCTGACCGGGTCGAGCGCGTCGCCGGCCGTGCCGTCGGGCAGGACGGTGGCGATGTCGCCGGCCCCCTGGTTCAGCCCCTGGCGGCCGAGGTTGGACGCGTCACCGGCGGGCGCGGCCCTCGGGACGTAGACGACCGCCTGCGGCTCCTGGCCGATCTTGATCGTGTCGGTCACGGTGTTGGCGGCCGTGTCGATGACATCCACCGCGTCGGACTTCTCCAGGCCCACGTACAGGCGGGTGCCGTCGCCACTGGGCCACATGCCGTGCGGGGCGTGGCCGTGGTTGTCGATCTTGGTGACCAGGGCGGGTACGCCTCCGGTGCGGCGGTAGACCCAGGTCTGGTCCAGTCCGCCGACGGTCAGGTAGGCGTACGACCCGGTGGCGTTGTCGACGAACTGCGGATGGTTGGTGTCGGGGCCCGTGGCGATCACACCTGTCACCCTGCGGTGGACCAGGTCGATGACGCTGACCTTGCCGGCGCGCTTGTGGGCGGCCCACAGTTCCCTTCCGTCGGGGGAGATCGCCTCGTCGGAGGAGAAGGCGTCCCCGAGACCCGTGATGCGGTCCACCACCTTGCGGGACGCGACGTTGACGACCGTGACCTCGGGGAGGCTGATGTGGTTGACGTACGCCCACTTGCCGTCAGGACTCATCACCACCTTCGACGGTCCCTGACCGACGGGCAGATTGGTGATTACCCCGCCGTGCACGGCGTCCACCACGGTGACGGTGTCCCGCCCGCGGTCGGCGACCCAGAACTGCCTGCCGTCGGCGGTGAAACTGCCCTCGTGGGAGGCGCGGCCGACGTCGGTGCGGCTGACCACCTTGTTGGTGGCGGTGTCGACGATGTCGACGGTGTCGGTGGTGACGCTGACCACGGCGAGGCGGTGGTGGTCGGGCGACACCGCCAGGCCGTGCACGCCGACGTCGCCGAGGTACTGCGGACTGAGCGTGCCGCCCAGCCGCTGGTCGCCCAGTGCGATGGTGCCGAGCGCGGTGTTGGTCGAAGGGTCGATCACCGTCACGGTGTTGGAGGTCTGGTCCGCCGTGTAGACGCGGTCGTTTCCCGAGACGGGGATCGGCACCGACACCGCGGCGGGGGCCGGCGCCGGGGCTCCGGCATGCGCCTGCATGCCGGAGGCCGATGCCGCGGCGCCCACTCCCAGGGAAGCCGCCATCAACAAGGCGGCACGGAACACGGATTTCATCATCTTCTCCATGAATCGACTGATTTCAGGCATGACGGCTCGCCCGACTGGCACGCTGCGGCAGCCGGTGAGCAGGACTTGCGCATCGGTACTTGCGGGACGGTACTTGCGGGTCGGTCAGACGGTCGCGGCGGTGGCGGACGAGGGCGGGGCCACCTGCACCCTGCCGGTCACGCGGCCGCTCTCGTCCTCCACGAGCAGAACGGCGATGGCCTCGCGCGGCATCGCGGTCATGATCCGGGTGTGCAACGTGGCGTCCGTCGCGGCGCGCACGCTCCCGCCCGGCATGCGACGGCCGGACGAGTCCTCGGTCATCAACCGGTAGGTGTGCCCGGGGTCCAGCCCGACCAGCGCCACCGGCACCTCGGTCCCCCACGGCTGGGTGACCATCTGTCCCTCACGTGACAGCGAGACCGCTGCGACGGACCGGGGCCGGGCGTGGTCGACGGCCACCGCCGGGACGAGGACCGCCGCTGCGGCCAGCACCACGGCGGCGCCGCCCACCGCGACGCGGCGCCTGACCGCACGCACCCGGATGCCCCGGCCGACGTCCCCGCGGATCCGGTGCCCGAGGCCGGGCAACGGCGCGAGAGGCTCACCGTGGACACCCGGCCCGAGCTTGGCGCTGCCGGGAGCAGCGCGGTTCAAGGTGCGGACCACATCACGGATTTCCGCCGCCTCGCGGGAGCACTCCGGACAGGAATCCAGATGCCGAGAAGCCGCCCCGTCCAGCGGCAGACCGAGCAGCATTCGCTCGGCCAGCTCTTGACGGACAGCGGGACAGTCGCGGTTCATGGCGCCAGCCATCCGTTCTCCTCCAGTACCAGCCGCAGGCCGCGCACGCCGTAATACAGCCGGCTACGCATCGTCGCGGCCGGGATGCCGAGTTCCTGGCCGAGTTCGGCACAGGTCTGACCGCCGAAGTAGACCCTCACCACGACCTGCCGGTGCTCCGGGCTCAGCCGCCCCAGCGCTTCCTCCAGCTGGATCCTCTCCAGCAGTTGGTCAACGGGGTCGTGCGGGACCGGGCCGTCGCCCTCGACGCCCCAGGCCTCCAGCGGCACCGATTCCCGGCCTCCACGCCGCCGCAGGGCGTCCACCACGGCATTGCGCGCGATCGCGAACAGCCATGTGCGCAGGCTGCCCTTGCCCGGATCGAACGCCCCGGACGACCGCCAGCCCCGGACGAAGACCTCCTGGACCACGTCCTCGGCGAGCTGCCGGTCGCCCAGCGCCCTGAAGACGAAGCCGAACAGCTCTCCGCCGTACTGGTCATAGGCCCTCTGGACATCGGCTTCCGTGCACAGGGAATCCGACTCCCGGCGCGCCGCCGGCACAGGGGGGCGGCGCGCCCGCCACGGTGCACTAGCCACCGCAACTCCCGCCCGCGTCCGAACCGCAGCATCCAGCCATGTCGCTCCTCGGCCCTCGGCATTGTCGTACGGGGTATACGCGCCAACCACCGACAGCGTTGAACGACCGCCAGAGATCCTCCCCGTTCCGGCCGCCCACCGATCGCCTGTCGCCCGGGATCCGAACACGAAGCCGCCGCGGCCGCCGCCCAGCCGATCCCGCTCGACTCCGTCGAACGTCAGGACCACGACCACGCCCCCGGACACCGCCCGACGCCCACCCGGACCTGCTGTTCGTCGGCGCGTACATCGCCAACAACGGCTACGACCTCGCGCGAGCCCAGGTGGCGTGGACGCCGGGCATGCCGACCTCGCCGCCTTCGTCGCACCCGTCCTGGCCGACCCGGACCTGGTCCGCCGCTACCGGGAGAACCTGCCTCCGGCCGCGGCCGACCCGACCACGTTCTACGGCGGCGGGGAGGGCGGCTACACCGACCACCCCTTCCACCGAGGCGACGGAGTCCGGGTACGCACGGTCGCGACCGCAGCCGATGTCCAGCACGGCATGCCACACCCGGCCTTGCGGTACCTGCCGCCGGTCGGGCCGGTCACGGAGGCGGAACTGCTCATCGACGGCGAAGAAGTCGCCTATCACCGGGCCCGGGAGGAGGCCCGTACCGTGCCGGCCCTACGCGAGGTCGTGCAGGCTGCCCTCTTCGGGCAGGTGGATCCAGCCTTCGACGGTGGCGGCCGGGGCGTCTTCGGGAGTGGGTAGGGCGGTCAGGCCCTTGGCGCAGGCCCGGGCGACGAGCGCGGCGATGAGGGCGTCGAAGGCGTGCTCGTTGCCCTCGTACTGTTCCTGGACCTGCGGTGAGCAGTGCAGGAAGGGTGCCGCCTTCAGTAGTTCGTCCATGGAGCGTTCGGCGCCGAGCTGCCATCGCAGGCGGGCGGCCTTGGGGTAGACCTCGATGACCGGGCCCGCGCCGGTGCGCTCCACGGGGTGGCCGCGGTGGGCGAGTTCGTCGGCCAGGTGCGCCCAGCGCGCGGCCGTCGCACCGAGCTTGTCGAAGGACACGGACAGCGGCTGGAGACGGGGGGCGAGGGCTTGCCGTACGACGATGTCGGTGCGGCGGTGGCGCAGCGCGGGGCGGTGCTCGGCGCTGGTGGTGCCGCGTCCGGGCCATGCCTCGTGGTGGGCGTGGGCGGTGATCGCCCGGATGTAGGGGATCGGCCAGCCGAAGGGACAGTCGACTCCGGCGCGGTCGCCCGGGTTGAGGCCGGTGAGGTGGGCGAGCAGGTCGTCGTCGGCGCAGCGCAGTCGTGGTGGGTCGGCGGTGGCGCCGCCACCGGCCCAGTGGATCACGGCGAGGGCCGTGGTGGCGGGGCTTGCCGCGAGGTCGATCCCGATGCTTCGCACGGGGTCATCATGGCGGACGTCGGTCACCGTGGACAGGCCTGTGCAGGCTTGTGCAGGCCTGTCCGGGTTGCCCGTCGAGCGGCCGACTCGTTGTCAGCTGTCGAGCGAGTGGCTTTCGGTGGCGGCGAGTTGGTGGTGGAGCCGGCGGACCAGGGAGGTCATGGCGGGCAGGGCGGCGCCGAGGGCGGCCCGGTCCTCGGGGGCGAGTGTGTCGAGGGCGGTGCCGATGCGCTGCTCATGGGCGCGCTGCCAGGCGGCGAGGCGCTCGGCCCCCTGCTCGGTGAGCTGGACGACGGCTCGGCGCCGGTCGTGGCTGTCGGTGCCGCGGTCGACCAGGCCGGCGGCCATCAGGCGGCTGACGAGTCCTGAGACGGTGTTCGGTGCCAGGCGCAGCCGTTCGGCGAGTTGGCCGGCCTGGGCGGGCTGGGACTCGGCGAGGGACTGGAGGATCTCGACCTGGGCGATCGGGAGGGTCTCCCGGGGGTAGTCGGAGCGGATCGAGGCCCGCAGCGCCCGGCGCAGTCCCGTTATGGCGTCGGTGAGCAGGCGCGCGTCGAGACCGGGCTGTTCGAGGTCGGGGCGGGTGCTGGTGTCGGCGGTCGGGCTGGCCATGGTGCCAACCCAACCATGTCGGGGTCGGGCCGCGGTCGTCCGTGCGTCGACGCGGGTTGGCGGTGCCCTACGGCACGTGGCCTCGTCCGGTGGTGCTTGTCGGGAAGGAGCACCCGAACGGTGGACATGGCGGTGTCGTGTCGGCCGTTCGGGCGGTGCGGGCGAGCACCCTGGGCGTTCAGGTGACTGTACGTATGCGGCGCGTCCGGGGCGGGGTGCGCCGTGCCCGCTCGTCCGGGAGGACCGTGTGGACCAGGTGAACGAGGCCGGTACGGACCGGTCCGTACCGCGGGTGTGTCTGATGCCCGGCCAGGCCGGCGCCGGGCACGAGCCGGGTCGGAGACGGGCCGGGGTTTGGGCGGGGGAGGTGCGCGCGGGTGTGATCGTGGCGTTGTTCAGCGTGCCCGAGGGCATGGCGTACGCGGCGATCGCCGGGTTCGATCCGGCGGCGGGCCTGTACGCGGGTGTGGTCCCCGCGGTCGTCGGCGCGCTGTTGTGCCGGTCGGTGCTGATGGTGACGACGCTGACCAGCGCGATCGCGCTGACCTCGCAGGAAGTGCTCACCGAGGCGCACCTGGATCCCTCCGACGGGGCCAACGTGGCCGCACTGGCGCTGTCGGTCGGTGTCGCGATGGCCGTCTTCGCCCTGCTGCGGCTGGGGTCGGCACTGCGGCTGGTGTGCGGTGGGGCGATGGCGGCGTTCGCGGTCGGCATCGCCGTGCAGATCGTCGCGGGTGCGCTGGCGGACGCGACGGGCTACCGGGCGGGGCATCACAATCAGTTGCTGCGGATCGGCGCGTGGGCGGCGCATCCGGGCGGGTGGTCGTCGGCGGCTGCCTGGTCGGCTGCGGCGACGGTCGCGGTGTGGCTGTCGGCCCACCGCGGGCGCCGTACGCGGCCGCACGCGGTGCTGATCGCGCTGGTGGTGGGGAGTGCCGGGGTGCGGGCCTGGTCGGCGCCGGTGCCGCTGGCCGCATCGCTCGGCGCCCTGCCGTCCGGACTTCCGCACCTGTCGCTGCCCGACTGGGGCGTGCTGGCCCAGCTGGCGCCGGGGGCCTTCGCGGTGGCGCTGGTGGCGCTGGCCCAGGCGGCCGGGATCTCCGGGGACCAGCCCGGCCACGACCGGAGCGGCGGCGAGCACCGGGCGGCCGGTACGCGGGACGTCCTCGCCCAGGCCGCGGCCAACATGGCGGGGGCGTTCTTCCAGGCGATGCCGGTCGGCGGCTCGCTCTCGCGCACGGGCGTGGCCGTGGCCGCCGGGGCCCGGACCCGTTGGACCGGCGCTGCCTCCGGCGTCGCCCTGGCCGTCCTGGTCGCCTCCTGCGGCCGCGCGGTCGGTCTGATCCCGCTGCCCGTGATCGGGGCCCTGCTGGTGGTCGTCGGTGCGAAACTCGCGCTCGCCCGCCTGCCCGAGCTCCGGGCGGCCTGGCGGCGTGGGCCGCACGAACGGGCGGCGACGGCGCTGACGTTCCTCGCCGCCACCGAGTTCCCGCTCCAGTACGCGCTCCTGCTGGGCGCGGCCGTCTCCCTTCTTCCGCGGGCGGCGGCGCAGCTGCACCGTCGGTGGCGTCCGCAGATTGCCCGCTCGTAACCGCGAGATAATGCGGTTACCGAGCTAATCGGTGTCCGATGTACTGTGGTGCCCCTCGCGCGGCAGGACCTGCGCCGCGCCCGGCCGCGAGGGGACCGGCCTCATGCATCTGGCGTACCTGCCCAGCCCTTCCCAGGGCGTGTGGCACCTGGGACCGATACCGATCCGCGCCTACGCGCTGTGCATCATCACCGGCATCGGCGCCGCGGTCTGGCTGACCCGCCGCCGCTGGGCCGCCCTGGGCGGCAACCCGGACCACGTCGCCGACATCGCCCTGTGGGCCGTGCCCTTCGGCATCGTCGGCGGCCGGCTCTACCACGTGATCACCGACCCGGAGCTGTACTTCGAACCGGGCCGGCAGCCCATCCGTGCGCTCTACATCTGGGACGGCGGCCTCGGCATCTGGGGCGCGGTCGCCCTCGGCGCCGTCGGCGCCTGGATCGGCTGTCGCCGCCACGGCATCCGCCTGGCCGCCTACGCCGACGCCCTCGCCCCCGGCCTGGTGCTCGCCCAGGCGATCGGCCGCTGGGGCAACTACTTCAACCAGGAACTCTTCGGCGACCCGACCGGCCTGCCCTGGGGTCTGCTCATCGACCCCGCCCACCGCCCCGCCACCACCCCGGACATCGCCCTCTACCAGCCGACCTTCCTCTACGAGTCGCTGTGGGACCTGGGCTGCGTGGCCCTGCTGCTGTGGGCCGACCGCCGCTTCGACCTGCACTCGGGACGCCTCTTCGCCCTCTACGCCGCCGCCTACACCGCGGGCCGCGCCTGGGTCGAGGCCCTGCGCGACGACCACGCCAACCACATCCTGGGCCTGCGCCTCAACATCTGGACCGCGCTGATCGGCTTCGCCCTCGCGCTCGCCTGCCTCGTCGCCACCCGCCACCGGCAGCCCCCGGCCGACCGCATCCACCGCACCTCCCGACCCGCCGAACCGATCAAGGCCACCAGCTGATGCCCCACTCCGCCGCCCCCATGCACGACACCAGTGCTCCTGCTGTGCCCGACCGCCCCGTGTTCCAGGCCGGGCGCCGGCGCCCGGCCTGGTGGGCGGAACTCCTGCTCGCCGCCGCGGGATACGCCCTCTACACCGTCAGCCGCAATGCCGTGCCCGACCACCGCGCGGCGGCCCTGCACCGCGCGCAGGAGATCCTCGACGCCGAACGCAGCCTGCACCTGAGCTTCGAACTCGCGCTCAACCACGCCGCCGACCACGTGACCTGGCTGATCACCGGCATGAACTACTACTACGCGACCCTGCACTTCATCGTCACCATCGGCACCCTGCTCTGGCTCTACGCCCGCCGCCCCGAGCACTTCCGCGAGGCGCGGACCGCCCTCTACGCCGCGACCGCGGCGGCCCTGGCCGGCTTCTACCTCTACGCCCTGGCCCCGCCGCGCTTCCTCTCCGGGGACGGCTTCATCGACACCGTCGTCGTCCACCACACCTGGGGCTCCTGGGCCTCCAGCTCCGTCGACACCGTCTCCAACCAGTACGCCGCCATGCCCTCGGTCCACATCGTCTGGTCCACCTGGTGCGCCGTCGTCCTGTACCGCCAGGCCCGCAACCGGGCCGTACGCCTCGCCGCCGTCTGCTACCCGGTCGCCACCCTCGCCGTGATCCTCTCCACCGCCAACCACTTCGAGGCCGACGCCCTCGCCGGACTGCTCACCATCGCCGCCGGCTTCACCGCCGCCCACTGGACGGCCCGCTTCTCCGCCAGGCCGCCACTCGCCAGGACGGGCGCCTGAGCAACCTGGCCCTCCTGTGCCGTCGGCGCAAAAATCTGTCGATCACCGAGTACATCCTCTACCGATCATATCGGTGACAGATATATATTGGATCCGGGGTCGCCGCTAAAAGAACCACCCCACGGGCGGCGGCCCCAACCGTTCGCCGACCAGCCGATCGAGGTATCCGCCATGACGGTCCGCGAGCACAGAACCCAGGCACAGCCCGCGGCGCGCCTGCGGACGCTGCTCACCACCGAACGGCCCCGCCCCGAAGCGATACGCACCAGCCCCCGCGCCTGGCGACTCGCCGTCGCCACCGTCTGTTTCGGCGCGTTCATGGGCCAGCTCGACGCCAGCGTCGTCACCCTCACCTACCGGCCGCTGAGCACCGAGTTCCACACCCCCCTCGCCGGCGTCGAGTGGGTCTCCCTCTCCTACCTGCTCGCCCTCGTCGCCCTGCTCGTCCCCGCCGGACGCCTCTCCGACATCCACGGCCGCAAGCTCATGTACCTCTACGGCTTCACCGTCTTCACCGCCGCCTCCGCCGCCTGCGGACTCGCTCCCACCCTCATGGCCCTCGTCGCCTTCCGCGTCGTCCAGGCCACCGGCGCCGCCCTCATGCAGGCCAACAGCGTCGCCCTCGTCACCACCAGCGCACCCCCCGGCAAGATGCGCACCGCCCTCGGCATCCAGGCCGCCGGACAGGCCATCGGACTCGCCCTCGGCCCCACCATCGGTGGAGCCCTCGTCGCCACCGCCGGCTGGCGCTGGGTCTTCGGCGTCAACGTCCCCGTCGGCATCATCGCCCTCGTCGCCGGCCATTACCTCCTGCCCCGCACCCGCCAGCGCGCCACCACCACCCGCCTCGACACCACCGCCGTCCTGCTCCTCGCCGCCACCACCACCGGCGCCCTGCTCGCCCTCTCCATCGCCTCCGGCCTCCACCTGCCCACCTGGATCGCCCCCGCCCTCACCGCCACCGCCATCGCCACCGGCTGGGCCTTCACCCGCCGCCAGCGCGCCCACACCCACCCCCTCGTCGACCTCGCACTGCTGCGCACCGGCCCCATCGGCCCCGGACTGCTGGCGGGACTGTGCGGCTACCTCGTCCTGTTCGGCCCCCTGGTGCTGATCCCCATCGAACTCGACCGCCACGGCACCCCGCCCCTGACCGCCGGCGTGGTCCTGACCGCGCTCCCCCTCGGCTTCGCCCTCGCCGCGACCACCGCCGACCGCCTCCTGCCCCCCGCCTGGACCGACCAGCGGCGCAGCCGCTACGGAGCCGCCGGCTGCATCGCCGCCCTCGCCCTGCTCGCGGCCGTCCCGGCGCAGCCCGCACTGCTGCCCTGGCCGCTGCTGCTGCTCGGCCTGGCTCTCGGCGTGTTCATCCCGGCCAACAACACCCTCGTCATGAAGGCCATCCCCACCTCCTCGGCCGGCACCGGCGGCGGCATGGTCAACATGACCCGCGGCCTGGGCACCGCCATCGGCGTCGCCGCCGTCACCCTCGCCCTCCACCTCGGCGGCACCGGCACCGGCACCGGCCCGCGCGCCGCCGCCCTCGTCCTGCTCGCCTTCGCAGCCCTCGCACTCGCCGCCACCCTCCCCGCCAGCAGGCCGGCGCGCGCGTGAACGAGACCGACCTGCGTGCCGAACTCGCCAACTGGCCCGACCTGTTCATCACCCCCGCCAACCTGCCCCGCACGTGGACTGCTGCGACTGCCGGGGCCCGGCTCCCCGGACATGAGCGGTCGACCCGGAGCGTGCCAGGCTCCTTGACGGATCGTGGTGGTTGCTGATCCTCGGCCTTGACGCTCTCTTTCGCCTCACACCCCAGCCGAAAGCCTGAACAGGGGCAACCAGAAGTGCCCACAGGTGCGACCAGCCGTGGCAAGTGTCTTCGAACCCTGGCTATGACGCCTCCGAGTGACACCCAAGCTTGTTGCCGCGGCGCCGCTGCTACAGGAACAGCCGTGCTTGGCCTCAACCAACGGGTCGTGTAGCCGCAGGCTCAGGGGCACCCGAAGGGGTGCCCCGGCCCTATCGGCCGGCTGAACTTCGTTTTGGGTAAGCCCCGTTTAGCGCATCGTCAAGATCCGACGATGGGCTACCGGAAGTCAGCTTGAGAATGAACGGCGGGACGGCGCGACACATCGTCTCGTGGCCGTTGGCGTCCGTCATGGCAATGGTGATCTTGATCGCATTGAGGGGGAAGATTAGCCTGGTGGTTTGGCTCGGGATGCGCCGGTTCGCCCCGGTCAGCCGGCGTGCAGCGGCACCCGTGCTGTGCCTGCACGACACAGGGCATGAGGTGGCTCCTCGACCGGGTCGAACACCGCTTGCGGCAGGCTGCAGCGTGGGAGCCGCGGTCCTGCTGCGGCTCCCACGTCGATGGATCCGGTCAGGGCAGCAGGTGGGTGGCCATGTGCTCCCACTGGCGGATGGGGGCGATGCCCGGCGTGGGGGTCAGGAGGTGGAGGCTGACATGGTCGGCTCCGGCGTCGAGGTGTTCGTGGACGCGGCGGGCGACGTCCTCGGCATCGCCGTGGGCCACAACCGCGTCAACGAGCCGGTCGTCGAGCGCGTCCACGTCCTGGTATCCCAGGTCGTGCAACAGCGCGCGCCGATTGGGCAGGGCTGCTGCGGCGGTGGCTGCTGCCAGTTCGGCAGTCCGTGAGCGGTCGGGACTCAGGACGCACAGTTGGGTCACGGCCAGGAGTGCGTCGGGCCCGAGCAACGTCCTCGCCGTTCGCGTGTACTCGACGGGCATGCCCAACACCGTGGCGCCCCAAGCGCGTTCGGCGGCAAGCGCGAGCATGCCCGGGTCCAGGGCCGCGACCATGCGATACCGCGGGGCTGTCGTGCCGGGTGGACCGAACGGGGAAGCGTCCAGCGTGTCGAGGTAGGCGCGCATCGCGGCCGGCGGCTGCTCGAAGCGGTGACCGCGGATGTCCTCGGCGAGACTGGGGTGACTCTCCCACAGCCCGAGCAGGAATCGCCCGGGGAACGCCTCCTCCAGGGTTCGGTCGGCGGCGGCGGTCGTCACCGCGTCGCGCGCGTAGATGTCGGCCATGCCTGCAGCCACGGTGATCCGCCGAGTGGCGGCCAGCAGAATCGCGGCCTGCGCCATGGCCTCCCGCCCGGTGGTCTCGGCGAACCACAGGGTGCCGTAGCCGAGGTCCTCGACTGTAGCCGCGGCCTCGCGAATCCCTGCCGCGGGGTAGGTGTCGAGGTCGCCCGCCCAGATCCCGATGCGCCCGAGGTCGGGCTTGCGCCCGTTCATACGTGCTGCCCTGCGGTGGGCTGGGTGGCCAGGAAGGCGGCGATCTGGGCGGCGCCGGTGCGTTCCAGCCAGGTGGGGAAGTTCATCGCTCCGGGGTGGATACGGCGGGTTGCGGTGATGTCCGCGCGGTAGCCGTGTTCGTTGAGCCACTCGTTGGCGTACGCGAAATCCTCGTTGAGGGCCCGGATCGCTTCGATCGGGATCCGGGCGTACGGCAACGGATGTCCGAGCGCGTTCTCGATGGCTGCGGCTATCTGGACCGGCGTAAGTTCGTCGCCGGCCAGGGCGGTTTCGCGGCCGATCCAGTCTTCGGGCCGGGAGAAGGCCAGCGCGGCGACGAAGCCGACGTCGTCCACGGCCATGATCTGCAGCGGGACCTCGGGGGCGAGGGCGGTGGCGAAGGTCCCGTCCCGCAGCGCGTAGGCGCCGGTGAAGTTCTCCATGAAGGAGACCGGCCGCAGGATCGTCGCGGGCAGGCCGAGCGCGGCGATGTGCTGCTCGATCCGCCACTTGCTGACCAGGTTCCGCGGCAATCTCTCGCTGCCGTGACGGTCTGCGCCGGCCACCGAGGTGAAGACGAAGTGCTCGACGCCGGCGGTACGCGCGGCGTCGGCGACGTTGATCCCCCACCGGACCTCGTCCTCCGCGTCGAAGTCCGGTGCGGTCCCGGGGGAGCCGACCGTGGGCTGGACGCTGAACATGCCGTACGCGCCGTCGGCCGCGGCGATCAACGAGGAGACGTCCTCCATCTGCGCGCGCACGATCTGCGCACCGGCGCTCGCCAGGTCCCTGGCCGGCGCGCCGTCCGGATTGCGGCTGAGTGCGCGTACCTGCCAGCCGTTGCCGAGCAGGTGCCGTGTCACCGCCCGTCCCTGCAGGCCGGTCGCCCCCACCACCACCACGGTCTTTCCTGTCGGTTCCACGAATCTCCCCATGTCGCATGCCGACGAGGGCCCACACTCAGTAACTGGGGTGGCCCTCCGGTTATCGGTCGCTACGATATGGAGGGCCACCCCAGTTAGCAAGTCGTCAGGAGTTCCCGTGCCCAAGAGCGCAGCTGGCCCGGCTTCGCGGCCGATGCGTGCCGACGCGCGCCGCAACTACGACCGGATCGTGGCCACCGCCGAGAGCCTTGTCGCAGAACACGGCGCCGAAGCCTCACTGGAGGAGATCGCCCGGCACGCCGGAGTCGGCTCGGCCACGCTCCACCGACACTTCCCCTCCCGGCAGTTGCTCCTGGAAGCCGTCTTCAAGGGCCGGGTGGACGCCCTGTGCGCCAAAGCGCGTGACCTGCTGCCCGACCCCGATCCCGGAGCCGCACTCGTCAGCTGGCTCCGCGCCGTCTGCGCACACGCCGTGGCCAACCGGGGCCTGGGAGCTTCGGTGATGCACGGCACCCGCGACGGCGACCCGACGCTGGGAAGCACCTGCCACGCGATGATCACCAGCGCCGGCGACGAACTCCTCGACCGCGCCCGCCACGTGAACGCCGTACGCCCCGACGCCACCATCACCCACATACTCAAACTGGTCGGCGCCATCGCTTTGGCCACCGAGGGGGACCCCGACGGCCCGGTCGAGGCCGACCGGCTACTCGACCTGGCCATCGACGGGGTCCGCGCGCGCTGAAGCTCCACTCCGCAGCCAAGGAGCGCAACGCCTATCCTCGGTCGGTCTAAGAGGATCAGATCAAGGAGTACTTGTGAGTGAGAAGTTGGCGGTAGGTAGTCCCTACGCAGAGGTGCAGCCCGTGTGGCGCTCGGGTGTGCGTAGGTGCAGCCTGCGACGGTTCTGGTGGGGTGTGCTGGCCGGGTCCGGCCACGTGCTGGGCAGCACCGCGGTCGCATGTGGCGTCAACGGTCTGATTTGGCCCCACTTTTCCGGCCCGAGTCGGCCCCACTTGCGGGGCGCATGGCAGCGTTCGGGGATTGTTCCGGCTTGAGTTGGCCCCACCTTCGACGTGCGGCTGGGAGGCTCGGTGTAGGTCTCCGTGAGGGGGCGATACCGGGTGGTGTCCTCGAAGGAAGAGCTGTTTCCGTTGATCCGCCGCGACTCGTGGCGGGAGGGGCTATCGGTCCGCGCCCTCGCGCGGAAGTACGGTGTCCACCGGCGGCTGGTGCGCGAGGCCCTGTGCTCGGCGGTGCCGCCGCCACGGCGGACACCGAGGAGGCATTCCCCGAGGCTGGAGCCGTTCAAGAAGACGATCGACCAGCGGCTGCTGGACGATCTGGAGGCTCCGCCGAAGCAGCGGCACACCGTCCAGCGGATCCTGGCCCGACTTCAGCAGGAGCTCGGGGCGGAGATCGCCTACTCGACCGTGTGGGACTACGTCCACCGGCGTCGGCAGGAGATCGCCGGGGCCGCCGGGGCCGCACCCTCAGCGGGGTTCGTGATCCGCCACAATCAGCCGGGCATGGACGCGGAGGTCGACTTCGGCGAAGCCTGGGTCGACCTGGCCGGCGAGCGCACCAAGTGCTACCTGTTCGCGTTCCGGCTCGCCTACTCCGGCAAGGCCGTCCACCGACCCGTTGACCGCACTACCGGCGTGTCCTACATGTTGGCTTGGTGATGGCGAGGAGTCTCCGTTCGGGATGGTCCCGATGAGACGGAGACGTGATGGACGAACGCGAGGTGACTGGACTGACGGTGGCCCGGGTCGGCAGAGTGGAGGAGACCAGTGCCGCCACACTGCCCTGGGTGGTTCTCGACGGGGCGGGGCGGTCGATCACGCCGGTAAACAAGTTCCTGCGGGAGTTGCTCGCCAGCGGCAACACTCCGGCTTCCTGCCGTTCCTATGCCTTTGACCTGCTTCGCTGGTTCCGGTTCCTCGCGGCAGTCGATGGGGAATGGAGCCGTGCGAAACGAGTGGACGTACGCGACTTCGTCCTATGGCTGCGGACGTGCCACAACCCGGCGCGGGACCGGCGCCGCCCGGACGCGCCCGCTCCGGGGTCGCTGAACGCGCGCACCGGCAAGCCGTACCTGAGGGCGGGCTATGCTCCGGCGACCATCAACCACGCGGTGTCGGTGTTGGCGGCGTTCTACGACCACCATCTGCAGACTGGGCAGGGGCCGGTGGTCTCCCCGGTGCCACCGCAGTCCCGTGACGGGCGCCGACTGGAGGCGCATCACAACCCGTTGGAGCCGTTCCGGCTACACCGTCGGGCGCGCCTACCGACAGAAGCAGGTCGACCGCGAGCCCCGCGCGGTTCCTGACGATGTCGTCGAGGACCTGTTCAACTCGCTGAGCTGCCACCACGACCGAGCGCTGTTCTCCATGTTCTTGTCCAGCGGCGCCCGGGCCGCCTCCGTGAACCCCAACTTCGCCGCGAGGCGCATCGAGCGGGCGTTGGCGGTCTGGGTGCAGAGCACCACCGCCTCGGCGGGAAGCGCGTCGGCGAACCAGCCGAGCACCGCCGTGCACGTCTCGGCAGCGTATCCGCGTCCCCATGCCTCTGGCAGGAACATGTAGCCAAGCTCGGCCACCCCGGCATCCGGACGGACATGACTCCGGTGCTCCGCGTCGCGCCGGTTGAGCTCGATGAAGCCGATCGACGCTCCGTCGAGCTCGACCACGAAGAAGCCGAGGCGCCGCCCAGGCACCTCAGGCACCACACGCTCAAGCTCGTCGCGCGGTCGGGCGCCACCGACATAGGTGCCCACCTCCGGCGAAGCGGACAGCTCGATGCACGCCGCGCGGTCCCGAGCCTCGGACTCACGGAGCACGAGCCGCTCGGTGCGTATCGGGCAGGCGGTGATCAACTTCACCAAGATCGGCGACATCCTCGACTATCACGAGGCAATGCGCATCGCGGGCGGATCCGATCACTTGGATGCGAAGAACGTGTGGACGGAAGGTCAGATGATGCCGGACCTTGCTCTCACGCCGCTCGGCCTCCATCCGAGAACCCGTCTGCCGCTGTCGTACCTGGAGGGATCGACGGTGGTCAACGAGCGTACGCTCATCTCCGACCTGCTGGAGGAGGGCGACGGAACGTGCTTCTGGCTGGCCTGTGCGAGCATCAAGGAGTGACCGAATGGCCGAGTTCGTAGACCTCTCCGAATTCACCTACAGCGAGAAGCCGATTCCGATGCTGTCCGTCGGCTGGCTTGGCAAGCGCCTGGGAATCCAGGGCTCGGCGAGGACTGTCGAGCGATCGCAGCTGACGCTCCTGGAAGAGCTCGCGGCATATCCGCGCAGCAGGACCATGGGCGTCCACGACTGTGAGTTCTGTCCGGGTGGTGAAGCGGTCCAGGCCGACGGCGAGATCCACGTCTACGGGGATGACGGGTCGAGCTACTGCGCACCCACGATGATCACGCACTACATCGAGGTGCACGGGTACGCTCCGCCGGAGGAATTCCTGCACGCCCTGGAGCGATCGGCGGCCCTGGACGAGGACAGCCGGATGCACGCGCTGCTCGACGCGATCCGTGACGAGCGGGCTGGAACCGGCTTCAGGGTCGGCGCGGTGCTCGACATCCCCGAATGGGGAGATGAGCCGAGCTCCGTCGCCGCACTGTTCGTAGCCGATGCGGACCACGGATTCTCGAAATTCGCCGGTCGCGCGGTGGGCGAGAGCTTCGCGCGGATCACGATGGCGA
This sequence comes from Kitasatospora sp. NPDC127060, assembly GCF_042724935.1. Lineage (NCBI taxonomy): Bacteria > Bacillati > Actinomycetota > Actinomycetes > Kitasatosporales > Streptomycetaceae > Kitasatospora > Kitasatospora sp. NPDC127060. The sequence goes on along the minus strand of NZ_JBHXEG010000020.1, from coordinate 59,401 downwards.
GAGGCGAGATGGACCACGCCGGATTCGCACGACTGACGCCCCACACCCGCTGGGGGGTCATCGGCGAACTCCGGGTCTGGGGGTCGTCGTTGGCCGAAGGGCTTGAGGAGCCCGAGGCCAGGTACAACTACTACGTCTGATCAATAACCGAGTGGATCCGGTGGGCCGTCACGTCATCGTGGCGGCCCACCGGCATTTCTGCGGCCGCTCGGCTGCGAGAATGCAGCGCCCACGAGGCGTTCTGCTCCGCGGCCAAGCACGCCCTCGGCGAGAGCGACGGCACGAAGGCCCTGGTCCACGTCCTACTGCTGCACCGGCACCTGCAGCACCGCGACGTCGTCGCCGGCATCGCTGGCGCTTTCGCGGCCGGAGCCTGCACCGCGGACGTCGTCGCGCTGGAGGCGCGCAAGGCCGCCGAGGCCGAGGGCCGGTCACCGACGGTCACCGTCACCGTCCTGCTGCCCGAAGCGGTTGCCCCACCCGAACTGCCGCTGCCGAGTCTGACCGAACGAAGAGCCGCCCACCTGCCGCCCGACCAGCGTCCAATGCCAGCGCTTGAGCGCTGGGGCCAGCTCCTGCACCACCGGCCCGGAAGGGACCCGCGATGACCGGCCCGCACCACACCCTGACCGAGCCCGCCTCCGACGCCGCCATCGACACCGCCTGCCGCGTCCTGCGGCTGCCGACCATGCGGGCCCAGTTCGCCGACACCGTCACCCGGGCCGAGCGCGAGCACCTTTCCTACCGCGGCTTCCTCGCCGAACTGCTGATGACCGAGTGCGAGGACCGCGACCGCCGCCGCTCCGAGCGGCGCATCCGCGCGGCCGGCTTCCCGCGCTCGAAGTGGCTGTCCGACTTCGACTACACGGCCAACCCCAACGTCACACCCGCCCTGGTCAACAACCTCGCCGCCTGCGAACGGATCAAGAGGGGCGAGCCACTCTGCCTGATCGGCGACTCCGGCACCGGCAAGACCCACCTGCTGATCGGCCTCGGCTCCGCCGCCGCGATGGCGGGCTTCCGGGTCCGCTACGCGCTCGCCGCCGCCTGGTCAACGAGCTCGTCGAAGCGGCCGACGAGAAACAGCTGACCAAGACCATCGCCCGCTACGGCCGCGTCGATCTCCTCTGCAGCGATGAACTGGGCTACCTCGAACTGGACCGCCGCGGGGCCGAGATGCTGTTCCAGGTTCTGACGGAAAGGGAGGAGAAGAACAGTGTTGCGATCGCCTCGAACGAATCGTTCGGAGGCTGGACCAAGACCTTCACCGACCCCCGGCTCTGCGCGGCCATCGTCGACCGCCTCACCTTCAACGGCACCATCATCGAGACCGGCACCGAGCCCCACCGCCTCGCGCAGACCAAAGCCAGGCAGCAGGCGAGGACATAGTCAGGCGGTCGTGCGGCTGCGTAGGTAGTCTCCGCGGGTGTCGTTGACTCAGTACGTCTACTTTGCGATCTCCAGCGTGGGCACTACCGCCGACGAGATCACCGAGCTGCTCGGCGTGGAACCGGACGAGGTCACGGTGCGTGGGAGTCTGTCCGCCTCACCTCACATCATCCCGTTCTGTCACGTCTGGAAGGTTGTCTGCCGCGAGCCCGGTCTGTCAGTCGATGAGCAGATCGATCAGGTCATCGGCAGGCTCCGGCCCCGCATGGAGGCGCTCACCGATCTGACAACCCGTCTCGCAACCGAGGAGGGCCCCGGGGGCACGATTCTGCAGGTGCACCGCTGGTTCAACCGGTATGACAAGCAGCCCTCCGACTCGCCCGACGACACGACCCTCTTCGGCTGGCACCTGGACCGCGCGATGTTGGACTTCCTCGCCGCAACCGGCGCAGATCTGGATGTCGGCGAATACGACATGACGCGCAGCGACGACTGACACCGCCGCCCATCAAAGCGGGCCCACTACAGACCGGAAGCGGGGCCACTTCAGGCCGGAACACAAGAGCCCGTCGCAGCAAGCCGGGGCCAGTTGCCGGGCAGGTAGGCGACCTCGCAGCCGGCGTCACGGGCCACCGCCAGGGGCAGGGCGCAGGGTGGTCGGCCGCCTGGCACAGGCGGGGGAGCAGACGTGCGAGCTTCAGGCGTTCTCCGCCGCGTTGCGGGCCGCGCTGGAGCTCCTGGACGCGCTGCCGGAACGGACCGCCCGCTGCGACTCGCCATGCGGCTTCCGTACGTCCCCCGAGGCGCAGGCGGGAGGACGGGACCCTGAGCGGTGGCGCACGGCTGCGGTGGCCTGCTCGCTGAGCGGCGCGGGCACGGCCGAGCGGGCCGCCGCCTGGCAGGGGGTGCTCGCCGGTGCGGCCTGCACCGTGATCCCGGACGGGGTGTGGCTGTCCGTCCCGGCCGTCCGGGCCGCTCAGCGAGCAGGCCACCGCAGCCGAGCAGCAGTGCTGCCCGTTCTTCGACTTCCAGCTCCACCTCGACGGCCCGGACCTGCATGTGGAGGTGCGGGCACCAGCTGACGGAGCCGCCATGTTCAGCGAGGTGTTCGGTCCGGCCGCCTGACGGGCTTCGGCATGGTGTCAGCAGCCGCACTCCTCGCCGCGCCAGGCGTCGATGCCCGCGCACGGCGCCGTCCGACGGAAACAGGCGATGTCATCGACATGCAACGATGCCATCGCTCCTTCGATCAGCCCGCCGGGCGGGAGGACCCGCCGCCGGGGCGGTGCTGGAGGTCGATCGGGTTCTCCCCGTCGTTCGGAGGCAGAGTCGGAGTGGGAGCGGGGCTCGGCGCCGTCGTGACGGGCGCATGGCTGCCTGCAGGCGCGGACCCCTGCGAGGCCGTCCGGGTCGGAGCTGCGGCGCTGCCCTTGGGAGGTTGCGGCGAGGTCGTTCCCGCACTCACCGAGGGAGACCCTGGTGCCGGCGTCGGCTCGGCGGGGGCCTGGGTGGACGTGGGGCCGGGCGCGTCCGCCGACACGGGGGCCGTGCTCTGGGCGGGCGAGGTGGTGGGCGTCGGCGAGGCACCGCCGGATCCGCAGGCGGTGGTCAGAAGAAGCAGCAGCGCGCTGGCCGGGATGGCGAGGGTTCTCTTCACGGTCGGGAGTCTCCGGTCTCGTACGGTTCCGGGGTTGGACGTTCGCGATGCCGGGCGGGTTCCGGAACGCCGGTGCCCGGCCCGCTCGGGATGAGCGGGCCGGGCACGGGAGGACGTGGATGGGTCAGTCCTGGTTGTCGTCGCCCTGGTTGTCGTTGTCCTCGTTGAGGGAACGCAGGTTGATGGCCCAGATGCCGCGCCCGAAGGTGGCGGCGTAGAGCTTGCCGTCCGGGCCGGTCCTCAGCTGCTGGACCGAGGTGGTGGGCAGTTCCTCCCCGAGCACCGAGAAGTCGGTCTCGCCGGGCGCGCGGTAGAACGCGGCCAGGTCGGTGCCCAGCGCGAGGCCGCCGTTCGGGAGGATCTTGACCGAGGTGGCCGGGATGTCGGGCAGGTTGGCCGAGACGTCGGTCCAGGTGGCACCGCCGTCACGGGTCTCGAAGAGGTGGCCGATGCCCGCGCCGGGGCCCTCGGTCCACGTCCGCGAGAAGCCGTTGATGGCGACGAAGACGTGCTGGGCGTCCTTCTCGTCCACCGCGAAGGAGGAGATGTAGCGGTTCGGCAGGGTGCCGTCGACGGGCAGGTTCAGCTGGTGCCAGCCGGTGCCGTCGGTCTTGCCGACGGCGATGCCGCGGCTGAACCCCTGGTTGTTGCAGGGGCCGCACCAGCCCGCGTACACCGTGCCGTTGACGGTGGCGACGGCCGTGGCGACGTGCCCGGCGCCCAGGTCGTAGGCGCTGGTCCACTCGCTGCCGCTGCGGATCGCGTAGCCCTTGTTCTGAACCCAGACGTGCTGGCCCCCGGCGATCCAGGTGTTGGCGTTCTTCGGGTCGCTGGTGATCGGCGCGATGAAGCGGGCGGAGCTGGTGTCCTTGTCGGGCGGGGCGACCTCGTACGAGGTGGCCTTCGACGGGTCAATGGACCAGGCGCCGTTGTTGACGGCGCAGTTCTGGGTGACCCACATGTCGAGGTAGACATACTCCTCGGCGATGTTGCAGCCGTTGTTCGGGTCGACCAGGGTGTCGGCGCCGTCGCCGCCGAAGTCGGAGCCCATCACCTTGTCGTGGGCGCGCAGGATCGACTCGCCGTTGTCCTGCAGGCCGCCGCTGACGATGACGCCCTTGCCGGAGCGGTCCGCCGGGTCCTTGCCGATGCCGACCGAGTAGTACTGCAGGGTGTCGATGGTGCCGTCGGCGAGGGACTTCCAGTCCTTGGCGTGTCCGCCGGAGTCGACCGCGCCGTTAACGGGGCGGGAGTAGATGCCGCCGTCGTTGCCGACGTACACGCTGGTCTTGCCCTCGTACGAACCGATGGCGACGGCGTGCTGGTCGGAGTGGACGGTCGGCGAGCAGTCGCCGGTCTGCTTGCTGGGGTCGATGCTCCAGCACGGGAACGGGAAGTTCCAGTACGGGCCGGGGACGGTCCAGGTGGCGCCGCCGTTCTTGGTCTCCAGCACCTCCTCCAGACCCGCGTACAGGTGGTCCGGGTTGGCCGGGTCGACCTGGAGGAACTGGTTGTACCAGGCCTGGATGCCCGGCTGGTAGCCGGCGCCCTGGAGGGCCGAACCGGAGTTCTTGATCTTGTCCTTGTCCGCGATCAGCGTCCACGGTCCGGACGGGGAACCGGACTTGGAGACGTAGATGCCCTTGAGGCCGGTGTCCGGGTTGTGCGCCATGACGTCCGGGGACTGGTCGATCGCGTAGTAACGCGAGCCGTCCGCCGAGCGTGCGAAGGTCACGTTGCCGACGTTCGCTGCGTCCGTCGGCAGGTCGCCCAGGGAGGCCACCCGCTGCCAACTGCCGTCGGCCGCCTTGCTGTAGAAGCCGTTGTAGGTGTCGCCGCCTCGCCAGCCGACGGCGAGGATGACCTTGGTCGGGTCCTTGGGGTCGATCGCGATGTCGTTGGCGATGTTCTTGTACGGCGCGCTCGGGTCCTTGGCCTTCGAACCGCCGGGCAGGTAGTCCGGGTTGGGCGCGAACTCCATGGTCCACGGGCCGGAGAGATCGGTCGTGGAGTGGCTCCACACGCCCCGGCTGGTCGCCGCCCACACCTTGCCGCCGCCGAAGCGCAGCGCGTGGATGATCGTCGATTCCAGCTCGGCGCCGCCGACCCGGTTGCCCGGCTGGAACTCGCCGTGCTTCGGGTCGGCGAGCAGGTACACACCGGTGCCGACGTACGAGGTGGCACCCGTGTTGGACTCGCCGGTGGCGTACCAGAGCCGCCCGCCCCCGTCCAGGTTCAGCGTGCCCGTCGACAGCGACGGCAGGTTGTCCGCGATCGGCTCCCAGTCGCCGCCGCCGGTGCTGGAGCGGAAGACACCGCCGTTGGCACCGCCGGCGTACACGTAGCCGTCGTTGTCCGCCGCGATACCGGTGATGCGGCCAGTGACGTTGCCGGAGCCGCCGCTGGAGTTGGAGTTGACGTCGCGGTAACGCGGGTCGTCGGAGTTGTACGGCTTCTTGGTGACGTGCTTCCAGGTGCCGTCGGTGTGCGGCATGGACTGCAGCTGCGACCAGGCCGCGCCGTAGGCGCCCGGCGCGACCACGCCGGGGGCGGTGCGGGCCTCGGTGTACTGCGCGACGCCCTCGGCCGAGTTCTCCGCCTCGTCCGCGCCGCCGTCGCCGCCAGGAGTGTCGGCCTCGGCGGAGAAGGTGTTCTTGGCGGTGCCCGTGCCCTGGACCTTCTTGGCGTGCTTCTGGCCGACCTCGGCCAGGTGCTGCGCCTGGTGCGGGCGCGGCTTGGGTGGCTCCGGCGCGGCGAGGGCCTGGGTGGTGGTCAGTCCGAGTGCGGTCAGGGTGACGGCGGGCAGTAGCAGCCGTCGGCGTTGCCTGTTGGGCACGATGGTGGGTCCTCCCATGCGGCGGGTCGCGCGGTCGCGCGGCTCCGGCGGAATCCGGTCGAAGCTTCGCCGGTCATGCCAGCTGGCGTGAAGGGATTGCGCATAACGAATGTCTAAAACCAAATCAGTTAAGGAAGTTGAAGGGAAACAGAAAGCCCCGCCTTCCCGCGCGCGGCGGAAAGGCGGGGTGGGAACGGTCAGCGGCGGATGGCCGCCGGCAGAGTCCGTTCCCGGATTGGGCGCGGTGAGGAGCACCGGACCCGTATTGGAGGGGGTGGTCCCGGCCCGAAGGGTGAGGCCACCGGAGACGGCGTACATGTCCTCGTCGAAGGCCTGGCCGTTGGTGGGGGCGTTGCCGACGGCGAAGATCGCCACGGCCTTGCCGTTCACCACCGAGGTGGAGAGGTAGTCGCCGACCATGCTGCCCTGCGTGGTGGAGGCGATCTGGGACAGCGACATCGGGCCGGCGACGGTCTGCGCCGTGCTCCAGGTGGCACCACCGTTGGCGGAGGAGGTGAAGCCGACCTCCAACTGGCAGGTGGCGGCGGTGCAGTTGGCGTTCGGGTAGAAGTAGTAGTACAGGCCGAGCCTGGCGGTGGAGCCGGAGGTGGCGTGGTCGACGCCGAAGCCCGGGATGAAGTGGTCGACGCCGCTGGTCGTCGCGTCGATCGGTACGCGGGTGACAGCCGACCACGTGGTGCCGTCGGTCGAGGTCGAGTAGACGATGTCGTTGGCCGGGCAGCCAGAGCGGAACCGGCAGTCCTGCCAGGCGACGTAGACCTTCCCGGCCGCGTCGATCTCGGCCGAGGGCAGGCCCTCACCGTCGCGCAGGTTGCCGGCCACGGCGTGCGAGGAGACGCTGGCGACCAGCACGGTGGGAGCCCCAGGAGGTGCCCCCGTTGGTGGAGGTGAAGGAGCGGATCGAGCTGCCGTTGGTCGAGAACGGCACGACGACCGTGCCGTTCGGCTGCACGAGCGGCTGGTTACCGAGGCCCGAGTTGGTGCCGGACGGACTCGCCGGGGTGGACCAGGTCGCGCCGCCCTCACGCGAGGTCGACATGATCACCCGGTTGCCGGAGGAGGTGACGTTGACCTCGATGGAGCAGTTCCCGTAATACGGGCTGGTGAGCGTGTTGTCGCAGACGATCCACTCCTTGTCGTAGCCCTGGCCGTCGTTGCCGACCGCCAGAACCGGGCCGCGTCGCCGGGCCAGCGGTGCCGAGCGGTCCGATGTGTCCATCCTGGAAAGCCCCGACGAGGCTCCGAACCTGTTCGTCGGGGTACGCGAGGTGGGGCCACTCTTGAGCAGTTCGATTGCCGACAGGTGTCTCCATCAACCGCTGGCTGGAAGGCACAAGCCCCTGCGTCCCGCTTCCAGGTTCAACGGTGGCGCCCTTGCCGGCGTTTCACGAGCATTCGCACGCACCAGAGGGCGAGGGCGAGAACCGGTCCGAGAACGGCGTAGAGGTTCTCCCGCGCCTCCGCCTGCTCACGCGCTTCGGCGTTCTCCTCGAACCGCTTGACTGCGGCCTCGACCGCCGCGGAGGCGCTCACCGAGGCACTCGCCCCGTCCCGCGCACGTGAGGCCTGGCCCGCCAGGTCCGGTGCTACGTATGCCGTTGTGGAAGCGAGTTCGAGAAGTGCTCCCTGGGAATCGCCGGGGTGTGAGGCCTGCGCGTGACGGACGAAGAACGACAGGTCCGCCGGGACCGACGGAGAGCTGGTGTCGCGGGGGACTCCCACCGACTCCGGCTCCGCCGCACCGAGTCGGTCGCCCAACAGGACGATGCACAGCGCGACCGGGCCACCGCTGTCCGCGACGTCCTTGCTCAATCGGCGAGCCAGATCGTCGGCGTCGGCTCCGGCGGCAACCGGCGAGCCCGCGGGCAGTTCCGCGATCAGCATCGTCGTCCCGCCCCCGGGTAACTGCGCGCGCAGCGCGGCAACCCGGTCGGCACCCACCTGCAACGAGCCGTCGATGTAGAGAGGGTCCTTCTTCAACGCCTGCACCACTTGCGCATCAGGGCCAACCACGCCTGTGTCCGTAGGGGACGGCGATGGCGAAGCCGTGGCTTCGAGAGGTTCCGCACGGGCGACAGTGGCGGGACCGGAGAGGCTCAGGACCGCTGCCACCGCTACCGCTGTCCCTGCTGTCCCACGCTGGTGCCTGTGAGTTCGCCTCGTTCTCATGCTGTCCCCCCAACTCGCCGGGTACCCGAGGAGATCGTCGCAGCCTCTGCTGTGGTTCGGAAGACACTCGGGGGACCGCCGTGGGCGTCGCCGCCATCACTCGCCCCGACCGTCTCCCCGGAGGCCGTCGCCGTCATCCCCGGCGCCGGGACCGGTACCGGCACTGCCCCGCCGGCCCTTCCCGTACGGCCGACGCGCGGCCCGGGAAGGGGGATCAGGTGACCGGGGCGAAGCGTCTCCGGGTTCAGGTGGTGGGCAGGGCGTAGATGTCCGTGGCGTGCTGGAGGTAGATCTGCCGGCCGTCGGTGGCGAGGTCGCCGTTCGGGTACTTGTCCTTGCCTGGCGGCGTGTTGAAGACCCAGGCGGTCCGGTGGCTGCCGACGTCCACGGCGACGATGCCGGGGGCGTCCGTTTCGGAGGCCAGCAGTGCGAGGGTCCCGCCCGTCAGGACGGGCGGCCGGTCGGCCAGAGGCCTCGGCGAGTCGTAGACCCAGAGCAGTGAGCCGTCCTTGGCGCTGAACGCGGCGACTCGCCCGTAGGCGCCGGGTGAGGGAGGTGAGAGGACGGCGTACACGGTGCCGTTGACCGCCGTGACGGCCCTGATGTCGCTCTTGTCCGGCGAGGTGACGCTCCACCGGCGTTCGCCGTTGTCGAGCTCTCCCGCGTAGAGGTTGGTCGGTCCGTCCATCGTGCAGTAGAAGCCGTCCGCGTCCGTCGCGAAGGCGTCCCGGTACCGTGGCAGCGGGAAGTTGCCGATCCATTTGTCCGTGCCGTCCAGGCAGTTGACGGCCGTCATTCCGCCGTTCCCGGCCATCAGGACCAGGCCGCCTGCGGTCGTGATGACCCCGGCGTCGGTGGTGCGGTTCCAGACCGCCTTCTTGCGGCTGATGGACCATCCGGTCAGGTCGGACGGGATGGTGACGGCTGCGTTGCCGGTGGTGAAGCAGAACACGTCACCGCTGATGGCGACAGGGTTGCCGGGGGCGGTGTCGAGTGTCCAGGCGTGCTGTCCGGTCGACAGCTCGTACCCGTCGGCACTGATCCCGTTGTAGAGGTAGAGCGTGGAGTCGTTGATCACGGTGTAGGAGACCGGGTAGTCGGGGACCGCCCATCTCGCCGAGCCACTGTCGGTGTCCAGGGCGACCAGGCCCCTACCGGTGGGCAGGACGAGAGTCTTCGTGGCGGGGGCGCACACCAGGCCCGCGGGTGAGTACGTCGCCGGGTAGTGCCAGCGTGGCGTCGGGACCAGGCCGCGGGGCGCCTTGGCGCCGGCCCTGCTGGTGGATTGGTGTCGCTGGACGGCCCACAGGGCGCCGCCGCCGGTGGCGATCAACGCGCCGCCGGCGAGGAAGAGCCGCCGGGACGGCCGGCTCCGCGGCTCGCGGCTCGCGGGCTCGGGTCCGGGTGCAGGCCCAGGTGCGGGCTCCTGCTCGGTGGGCGGTTGGGCTGCGCCACCACCTGCGTCCACGGCGGTCGCGGCCGGCTCGCGCAGCGGCTGGTGCAAGGCCGCCACGGCCTCGGCGTGGCGGGCCAGTTCGCCGGCGAGCGGGGCCGGTAACCACGTCGTTCGTACGGTCGGTGACGTGCCGTCCGGCGGTGGCGCGCCGCCGTGAACAAGCCGGTCGGCGATCTCGCGTGGATGCGGCCGTTCGGCCGGATCCTTGGCGAGCATCGCGGACACGATCCGGACCAGCGGCTCCGGCAACCCGGTCACGTCGGCGGGCTCGTGGACGACCTTGTAGAGCATCCCGGCGCCGTTGGCTCCGTGGCCGTGCGGGCCGGCGCCGGTGGCCGCGAACACCAGCACCGAGGCGAGCGAGTAGACGTCCGAAGCAGGGCCGAGCGGACGGGCCGCGGCCTGCTCGGGGGACATGAAGGCAGGAGTGCCGATCACGATGCCGCTGGCCGTGAGGTCGCTGCCCTCGACGGCACGAGCGATGCCGAAGTCGATCACCTGCGGTCCAGCGGCGGCGAGCAGGACGTTGGACGGTTTCAAGTCCCGGTGGATCAGGCCGGCACCGTGGATCTCGACCAGTGCCCGGGCCAGTCCCACTCCCAGGGCCAGGACGGTGTGCTCGGGCAGCGGCCCGAACCGGTCGACCACCGCTGCGAGCGAGGGGCCGCACACGTAGGAGGTGGCCAACCACGGCAGGGCGGCCTCCGCATCGGCGTCCACCACGCGGGCGGTTCGAGCGCCCTCGACCGCACGCGCCGTGTCCACCTCGCGTCGGAACCGCCGACGGAACTCCGGGTCATCGGCGAACTCCGCACGGATCACCTTGACCGCGACGGGCTGCCCCGACGGGGAACGCGCCAGGTAGACCCGGCCCATTCCGCCCGCGCCGAGCCTGGCGAGCAGGCGGTACGGCCCGACCAGCTCGGGATCCCCCAGGTCGAGCGGTTTGGGGCCCGCCAGGGAATTCACGGCCAACTGATGGTCACTCAGTGAACTCACGGCGGGATCGTAGCTCAGTCGGCGAAGCCTGCAACCGGCCCGGGCTGACGGCCGTCTCCGGGCAATCCACCGAAACGTCCGGCTTTCCCTCCGGCAGTTCGTGCCCGAGCGGGGGCCGGGTTCCGCGGGTGGGTCGATGGAGGGTACGGCCTGGATCATCGACCGGCCGGAGCCGTCGGCGGCGCTCCGGGGGCGGGCATCACGCCGGCGATGCCGGGGGTGTGGGCGATCTGCGCACCGACCGAGGAGGCCTGCCCCTTCGGGGTGATGATCTGCGGGGTGCTCGGGGTGCGTGCGCCCGCCGCCGGCCAACGGTGGTGCGCTCATGCCGGTTCGCCGAGCCGCTGCGCCGTGCCCGCGATCGGCACCGCGACGAACGCGCCGGGGGACAGGACGCGCCGGACGGGTGGTCTGTTTCCCTGCCCGACGGGCGGATGGTGGCCGGTGGCTGCAGGCTGCCGCACATCGCCATCGCGATCACCCTGGGATCAGGCCCTCGTCGCCGAGCAGCGCGCTCACCCTCGCGAGGCTCATGTCCTCATCCGGCAGGACCAGTTCGGAGGGGGTGAGGGCGTCGGCGGGCAGGGGCGCTCCCAGGCGGCGCACGGCGGCCAGGAGGGCCCGCAGTGTGTCGGTGTACTCGCTCTCGTCCCCGTTGTCGACGGCCTCCTGTAGCTGGGAGTCGAGCTCGTTGAGCTCTCTCAGGTGTTCGTCGGCCAGGGCGTACTGGCCTTCTCCGAGGATGCGCACGATCATGACGTGGACGGCCTTTCTCCGGTGGCGGGTTCGCCGGTCCCGAGGGCCGGCGCCTCGGCGGACCCGGCGGACAGCTGGGCCTTCATCCGTGCCAGGTCGGCCTCGATGTCGTGGCCTTCACTCGCCTTGTCGAGCTGGGCCTGGATGTCATCGCGCCCGGCGGGCAGGGTGGCGTCCTCCAGCGCACCGGAGGCCATCAGCTCGTCCAGCGCCCCGGCCCGGGCCTGCAACTGCTCCGTCTTGTCCTGAGCGCGTTGCATGGCCACGCCGATGTCGCCCATCTCCTCGGAGATGCCGGTGACAGCCTCACCGATGCGGGTCTGGGCCTCGGCCGCCGTGTAGCCCGCCTTGATCGCCTCCTTGCGGGTACGGAACGCGTCCACCTTCTCCTGCAGCCGCTGGGAGGCCAGCGTCAGCTTCTCCTCCTCCGCCTGCAGCGACACCTGCTGGGCTTGAAGGTCGGTGATCTGGGAGGAGACCGCGGCCCGCCGGGACAGGGCCTCACGGGCGAGGTCCTCGCGCCCGGCGGCCAGGGCCTGCCGCGCCTGGCCTTCCAGTTTGGTGGAGGACTGGTTCAGCTGGGTGAGTTGCAGTTCGAGGCGCTTGCGGCTGGTGGCCACGTCCGCCAGTCCGCGCCGCACCTTCTGCACCAGGTCGAGCTGCTTCTCGTAGGAGTAGTCCAGCACCTCGCGCGGGTCCTCCGCGCGGTCCAGCGCCTTGCCCACCTTGATCCTGAACAGGTCGGCGATACGGCGCATGATGCTCGTCATAGTGGCCCGCCTCCTTCACCTTCTCCAGCGGTCGGGTCGGCCCTTCACGGTTGCCCTTCTGGTTCCACCTTCCGCGTGCCGGGGCCGTCGCGCGCGGCGTCGGCCAGGGCGTACACGAGGGCGGCGGCGAGGTAGGCGGCACCCCACAGGGCCCACGTGGCTGCGGGCGAGGCGGCTGCGAGCAGCACGGGAACGGGAAGGACACAGGCGAGCAGCAGCACCAGCCCGCTGCGGCGGACCGCACTGGAGAGTCCCGCAAATCGAGTGGTGCGGGAATGCCTCGCCCAGTTCCTGGTAGTGCTGGTCGGTGGGACTGAGGTCGGCGCGGCCGTCAGGCCAGCGGCTGGCCGTCTCCCCCCCCTGCGACGGACCTCGGATCACCGCGAGGAGGAGCGGCCCCGTCGCTTTGGGCCGAGGTGCGCATCCCGAAGGTGCGGCCGATGCTGCCAGGAGACGGAGAGAGCACCGGCTGCACGTAGGCATCTGCGGAACGTACGTGTCCCGGCCTGGATCGGAAGGGTGAGCCATGACTGACGGACGGACGAGGGGCAAGATCGTCGTTGGAGTGGACGGCTCTGAGCAAGCGAGGCGGGCACTGCGCTGGGCGGTGCGGCAGGCCGAGCTGACCGGCGCGGTGGTGGAGGCCGTCATCGCCTGGGAGCCGCCGTTCTCCGGATGGGGCGGCAACGTTCCGGCCGGCGGGGAGAAGCCGCTCGGGGAGAGCGCACGGAAGGTCCTGGCGGAGAGCATCGAGAAGGCGGCGGGCCCTGAGCCTTCGGTGGAGATCACCGCCCGGGTGGAGGAGGGCACTGCCGCCCAGGCGCTGCTGAAGGCTGCAGCCGATGAGGACGTGGCGCTGTTGGTGGTGGGTAGTCGCGGGCTCGGCGGCTTCACCGGAGCCCTGCTCGGTTCGGTCGGCCAGCACTGTGCCCAGCACGCCCCGTGCCCCGTCGTTATCGTGCGAGGCCGCTGACACGACTCAAGGGGGACTGTGTGGTATCCGGGCCGACAACCGAGGCCGGCCGGGAAGCCCGTCGTACGAGTCGGGCGTACCCGGCGACGGAACGGGCTCCGGCGGGTGGGTCGTCAGCCTGCGAGCCGGTTGATCCGCACCGCGGGGCGGAGCGACTCGGCCACTTCCCGGTCGCACGGTTCGGTGCCGGGGGTGAGCATCGAGGCAGAAGCCGCGGCCACCCCGAGTGCGCAGGCGTCGACCGGGTCGTCGCCTTCGGCCAGCCGGGCGACGATTGCGGCGATCATGCCGTCCCCGGCCCCGGCGTCGCTGAGGGGCTCTCCGGGCGGTGGCGGTGCGTGCAGCTCCATGTGCCCCTGCCCGGTGGAGCACAGCGCGCCGAGTTCCCCCAGGGTGGTGATGGCGACCTCGGCCGCGCCGGCGGCGAGCAGCTGCTCGTTGACGGCGCGGGCGTCGTCGAAGGTGCGCACGGCCCGGCCGGCGAGGTAGGACGCCTCGCTACGGTTGCATCTGCGCAGGTAGACGGCTTCGTGCAGCGACTCGCGCAGGGCCGGTCCCGAGGTGTCCAGCAGCAGTCTGGAGCCGGCTGTCCTGACCCGGCGGGCGACGGCCGTGTAGAAGTCGTCGCGCAGGCCACCGGGCAGGCTGCCACTGGCCACCACGTACCGATGAGCGCCCGCTGCCCGCTCCAGCAGGTCCAGGCAGCGCCGTGCCTCGTCGTCGTCGAGTCGCGGGCCGCGCGGCACGATGTGGTAGCTGCGCCGTGACCCGGTCTCGAACAGCACGAACGCCTCGCGGGTTTCACCCGCGATCCCGAGGGCGAGGTGGTCGACGCCCTCCTCGTCCAGCAGCCGGTTCAGGCGCCGGCCGATCTCCTGGCCGGCCGTGTGGACGGCGGTCGCCCGTCCCCCGAACCGCGCCACACCGCGGGCGACGTTGATCCCTCCGCCCCCGGCGGCCACGTACCTGACCTCGGCGCGGGTCTTGCCGACGGCCACCAGGTGGTCGATGTCGCAGCAGATGTCGACCGTGGGGTTCATCGTGAGGGTGAGGATCGGTGGTGAACCTCCCTCGCCGCTTCTCGCTGCGGCCCGGCCCGGCACCTCGGCGGCGCTCATCGCAGTGGCCCGGCGTTCGTTGCCGCCGCAGCGTGCGCCTGGCGTCCAATCCGCCCGGTATCGGCGCACGCACTGTCGTGCTCGGCGTCGCCTGCCGCATCTTGGCGGGATGCCTCGGTGCCCCCGCCGCTGGGCGTCTCCTGGCCGGTCGGGAAAGCGGAGGCGGTGATCGAGACGACCGGTGCCGGATCCTGAACTGCGGTCCCGCCGACATCGTCCTGGAAGGGAGCAGCGATTCGTGCGGCCTCGGCAGCCCCCGCCGTGGTCGGCAGGGTGTGGGCGGCCCCACGGGATCCGACGGGGCAGCCTTTGAACGGGGGCCACCGGTGCGGGCGCCCGCACAGCAGATCGCCAGTCATCCCCACTCTCCTCACTCAGGCCGGGCACGGTGTGCACGTGCCGGGGCCGCGTGATCTGGAGTGCACTCCCGATGCCGGCGGCGCATGCAGTACTGCCATGTTGAAGGGCCTGGACAAGTCCGGCGAGCGGAGCATTCCGGAGGCCGCCGCCTGAAGCGACTGCAGGTGCTGTGAAACAGGGCGGCGGTGGCAACGAGCCCACGGAACTGGGCGGTCAGTCGTGGGGGATGATCGCAACGGGGCAGGCGGCGTGATGGATCGCGGCGTGGGTCACGGGGCCGATCCTGGGCGTGAGCGGGTTGCGATGGCCACCGCGTCCCACTACGAGGAGTCGTGCCTCGGAAGCGGTGTCCACCAACGCCCGGCCAGCACTCTCGTGGCTGAGCTGCTCGACCACGCGGACGTAGGGGTACTTCTCATGCCAGGGGCGAAGTGCCGCGCCGAGTGCCTGGTGGGCAGCCAGTTCCTCGGTCTCCTTCGGCGGCCGTTCCCGGAAACCGGTGGACCGTCGCCTGTTGGTGGCGTGGAAGGCGAGCAGGGTGGCTGAGCGCCGGGCGGCGGCGTCGAAGGCGAACGCGAGGGTGCCGTCGTAGCCGGGACGAAGGCTCACCGCGACAACCACCGCGCCGGGCCGCCCAGCAGCGGAGCGTACGTCGTCGGACTGATCGTCGGTGCGGACCAGGACGACCGGCCGCTCGCACCCGGCGACCGCCTGCAGGGTGAGCGAACCGAGGAGGTACCCCCGGGCGCTTCCCAGCGTCTGGGGGCCCAGTACCAGGAGCTCGGCCTTCGCGGCGGTCTCCAGCAGTGCGATGGAACTGTCCGCGGCCAGGAGCTCCGAGGTGACCGGCACGTCCGGGTGCCGCTCCCGCAGGTCCGTTTCCGCATCCTGGAGGAGCCGCCGTGCCGGGACGGTCTCAAGGGGCAGATCGGGCGACTCCGCCGCCGTTCCGGGCGTGGTGATCCACACGTGCAGCAGACGGAGCGTGAACCCGTGCCGTTTCGCCTCGCGGGCTGCCCAGTGGGCTGCGGACAGGCTCTCGGGTGTGCCGTCGAGTCCGACGATGATCTCTGGTTGCATGGGGTCGACCTACGAGTCCTCGGCGGTTTCGCGCGCCCGGTGGGTGGAGGGGGTGGAGGGCCATTCCCAGGTGATCGCCTGGATCGCCTCCGCAGGGACGGTGTGGACGGTCGCCGTCGGTGTGCTGCTGTCCTTGACGAGATGGACCCAGGGCCCCTCCAGTTGCACGTGGAGGGGGTTCCACGCGTCGTCGATCACTTCGCTGGTTGCGGTGATCACTCCCTGGCCGGTGAACTTGACCGTGGCCTCGTGGAAGCCTGCCGGGTTCATGGCGCACTCTCCTCGATAGCGGTGTACCTCCAGCCTGTGACGGGGCCGAGGTTCGCGCATCCGAGCCGCAGGCCTGCTGCGCAGACGGCAGGACTTCTCCGGCTACGCGGTCCGGCCCGGGGCAAGCAGGGCCGGGTCGACGAAATGGAACAGGCACAGGGGCGCGCCGCGGAGTTCAGCCTCGCGGGCGGCGTACCGAACGATCCCGGTGGCGGGGGTTCCGGAGTCCACCACCGCCACGACCGGCGGAGCGTTGCCTGGCGCAGAATCCCTCGGGGCTCCCGTACGCGGTGCCGCATCCGGCCCGCCCGGGCCGCACCGCGGCTGCGCCGGACCGTCTGCCGTGTGGCCAGGGGTCCCCCAGGCGACCTCGGCTGTCCAGCGTGAGCGGTCCGTTGCGCGCCGGGTGGCTTCTTCCGCCCGCCCACCCGGTCCTGCGGGCCCGGGTGGGCGGACCGACCGGCCCTGCCCCGGGGTCTTCTCGGTGGCGGACGATGGGGGCGGAGGCACGAGATGATCGCACGCAGGCGTCTTCCCGCCCGGCATCCGACCGGGCGGGCCAAGCCAGGACCACCGCCGGACCCGCCGAAGCCCGCGGAGCCCGAACCCGAATCGCAGCCGGGCCGGTGGCGATGGCTCCTGCCGGTCGCCATCGCCGTGACCATGCTGTTCGTGCTGCTGGCCCGGACTCCGTCCGGCACGGGGAGCCGGTACACCTACACGGACTTCACCGGCCGGGTGGACGCCGGCCAGGTCAAGACCGTCGAGATCACCGACAGGGGCGCCGTCAGCGGCACCCTCAAGGACGGCACGAAATTCACCACGCAGATCCCGACCGCGCTGGACAGCAGCGGGCTCACCCGGCAGCTGCAGTCCCAGAACGTCTCGATCACGGCGAAGAGCACCAGCGGCAGCTCGGGTTTGACCACCCTGCTCGTCTTCCTGCCGCTGATCGCCCTCGCGGGGTTCTTCCTCTGGTCGGGCCGGATGGCGACGAGGGCGATGAGCGGCGGCCTGAGCGCGGTCGGACGGTCCCGGGCGAAGATCATCGAGGCGGAGCGGCCGAACACCAGGTTCGCCGACGTCGCCGGGTACCAGGGCGTGAAGCAGGAGGTCAGCGAGGTCGTCGACTTCCTGCGCAGCCCGGAGCGCTACGCCGCCGCGGGCGCGAAGGGGCCACGCGGAGTGATCATGGTCGGCCCTCCGGGCACCGGCAAGACGCTGCTGGCCCGGGCGGTCGCCGGGGAGGCGGAAGTGCCGTTCCTGTCGGTGACCGGGTCCGCGTTCGTCGAGATGTTCGTCGGCGTCGGCGCCTCACGGGTGCGCGACCTGTTCGAGGAGGCGCGCAAGCGGGCCCCGTCGATCATCTTCATCGACGAGATCGACGCCGTCGGCGCCCGGCGCGGCGGCGGAGCGCGGCTCGGCGGCAACGACGAGCGCGAGCAGACCCTCAACCAGCTGCTCGCCGAGATGGACGGCTTCGACCAGTCCACCGGAATCGTCGTGCTCGCCGCCACCAACCGCCCGGACTCCCTCGACCCGGCACTCCTGCGGCCCGGCCGCTTCGACCGGCAGGTCACCGTGCCGCTGCCCAACCAGGCCGAGCGCTCGGCGATCCTCGCCGTCCACGCACGCGGCAAGACCCTGGCCGAGGACGTCGACCTCGACCGCGTGGCCCGAGGCACCCCGGGCTTCTCGGGGGCGGATCTGGCGAACCTGGTGAACGAGGCCGCCATCAACGCCGTACGGGCCGAGCGCACCGTCATCACCGCACACGACCTCGACACCGCCCGCGACCGGGTCCTGTTGGGGCGTCGGGACTCCTCCAACGCGCTGCTCCCGGAGGAGCGCCGCGCGGTCGCCGTGCACGAGTCCGGCCACGCCCTGGTGGCCGCCCTGTGCGAGCATGCCGACCCGGTCGCCAAGGTCACCATCCTGCCCGCCGGCGTGAGCCTCGGTGCCACCGAACAGCTCCCGGAGGCCGAGCGGCACCTCTACAGCCAGGGCTACCTGGAGGACCTGTTGGCCGTCCAACTCGGCGGCCGGGCCGCGGAACTGATCGTCTTCGGTGAGGGCTCCAGCGGCGCCGCGAACGACCTCGCCAACGCCACCGTCGTCGCCACCCGGATGGTCCGCGAGTTCGGCCTCTCCGGCGCTCTGGGGCCCGTCGGCTACGCGCCCGTCGGCACCCCCCAGTACCTCGGCGAGAACCTGGAGGACCGGCTGCGCCGTTCCTACTCCGAGCAGACCCAGCGCCTGGTCGACGAGGAGGTGGCGCGCCTGCTGCGGCAGGCCGAGAAACGGGCGGTGGACCTCCTGCGCGACCACCGCCGCCACCTCGACGACCTCGCCGCGCTGCTGATGGCGCAGGAGACGGTGGACGGGACGGTCGTGCGCGCAATCATCGGCACGACACCCCCGCCCGCACCGCTCCGCAAACCTCCCGCTCCCGAACGGAACGCCCCGACACCCGCCGGTCGCGACGGCGTTCGCATCCGGCGGGCATTCGAGGGGCCCGGCGCGCAGGAGTGAGCGGTCGCAGGCCGCCCGTACCCGCGCCGGACTGTCCAGGCGTGCCCCGGCCCGCGGTCGTGCTGCCGCACGCTGCCGCGCCGTGTGGATGGTGGGAGCCTGGAGGGGTGGGCGCTCCGCCGGAGGTACCGCGTGTCAGATGCTCGGATCACCGACCTGTACGAGGTCACGATGGCCCGCTCGTACCTGGCGGAGGACATGACCGCCCCCGCCACGTTCAGCCTGTCCGTGCGGAAGCTGCCGGTCGGTCGCGGCTTCCTCGTCGCGGCGGGCCTGGAACCGGTCCTCGACCACCTCGCGCGGGTGCGGGTCGACGAGGAGGACGTGGCGGCGTTCGCCGCCGTGCTGGGCCGCCCGTACCGCGACCTGGAGCCGTTGCTCGGGCTCGGCTTCAGCGGCGAGGTGTGGGCCGTGCCGGAGGGACGGATCGTCCTGGCCGGCGAGCCGTTGCTGGAGGTGACCGCCCCGCTGCCGGAGGCACAGATGGTCGAGTCGTTCCTGCTCAACCAGGTCTGCCATCAGACCGCTGTGGCCTCCAAGGCCGCGCGCTGCGTGCTCGCCGCCGCAGGGCGGCCGGTGGTGGACTTCTCGCTGCGCCGCACCCACGGCACGCAGGCGGGTGAGCAGGCCGCCCGGTTGGGCGCCATGGTGGGATTCGCGGGCACCAGCAACGTGGCCGCCGCCCACGCGTACGGGCTGCGCGCGGTCGGCACGATGGCCCACTCCTACATCGAGGCGTTCGGCGACGAGGCCGCGGCGTTCCGGGCCTTCGCCCGCTCCCACCCCGGGCCGGTGACGCTGCTGGTCGACACCTACGACACCGAGGCCGGGGTGGCGGTCGCGGCCGGGGTCCTGCGGGAACTCGGGCTGCACGAGGGGTGCGCGATACGGCTCGACAGCGGGGACCTCGGCGCTCTCGCGGTCGCAGCCCGGAGGATCCTGGACGCGGCCGGGCTGCCGGGAGTGCGGATCACGGCCAGTGGCGGCCTGGACGACCGCGCCATCGACGAACTGGTCCGCGCCGGAGCGCCGATCGACCTGTTCGCCGTCGGCACGCTCGTCGGGGTGTCGGCGGACGCACCGTACCTGGACGCCGCGTACAAGCTGGTCGAGTACGACGGGCGGCCGATGATGAAGCTGTCCACGGCCAAGGTCACCGCGCCCGGTGCCAAACAGGTGTTCCGCGGCCCGGGCTTCACCGACACGGTCGCGCTGCGCGACGAGCCCGCGCCGCCCGGGACCCGGCCGCTGCTGGAACGGGTCATGGCGGACGGGCGCCGGACCGGCCCGCCGCGACCGCTGACCGGGGCCCGCGCCGCCTTCGAGGCCGACCTCGCGGAGCTCCCCGCCACCGCCCGACGCCTCGCCGACCCCCGACCGCCGGACGCGGTGACCTCCGAGCGGCTGTGCCGGCTCACCGCCGACGTCCGGCGCCGGATCGAGGACCGTCTGCGGAGCGCCGGGGCGTTCGACCGGGCCTCACGGAGGGGTTGACCCGCTTCTCCAGCCCCGGTGCCCGCCTGATCCGGGGAGGAGCTTCGGGTCGGCGCGCGGCTCGGGTGGATCCGGTCGATGCTGCCAAGCGGAGGTGACCGGACGCATCGGCCACTTCACGTCGCACGCCGGGCGGCCGCGGCGGGCCGCCGCGGGTCAGTGCTCGGTGTCCCCCGAGGACCACCACGTCCCCGCCCACCAGGTGCCCGACCCGCTCGGCCAGGCGCTGCCCGGCGTCCACACGGTCGACGAAGTACATGACCGGCCCTCCTCCGGAACCGGGCATGCGGCCGGCCCCGGGCCCCGTGCCGGACCGCCCGCCCACCTCCCACGATCCACCTCCCGCAGAACGCGCGCGAAACGACCGCGCGCCGTGGCCGCCCGCAGGCTCCCGGATGTTCCCCGCGCCCGGGACGGACGTGCCGCTGCGGCGGTGGCGGAGGAGCATGAAAGGAGGCGGGAGAACCGGCGACCGCGTCTCGCCCGGAGCATCCGGATCCGCGGAGCCGCCGCCCGCACAGTCGAGGCGCACGCGTGGGAGGATCCTGTGAGCAGCACTTCCGGACCGGGGCCTGCGGGACCGGTCGTGGTCGGCACGGACGGCTCGGAGCCCGCCCACCGGGCGGTGCTCTTCGCCCTGCGGGAGGCGCAGGTGCGCGGCGTTCCCGTACGGGCCGTGCGCGCCTACGGCTCCGGCCGCGCCGACCCCTCGGACCTGGGCACGCCCTCGTGGCCCCGCACGAGCGGCGCACTGCCGACCCACCTGCACGACGTCGTCGCCCGCGAGGTGACGGACTCCGTCGAGGAACTGCGCCGGCAGGTCGGTGAGCCGTTCGTCGAGGTCGAGGTCCACTGCGAGCGCGGACGCCCCGCCCAGGTCCTGCTGGACGCGAGCCAGGACGCGGGCCTGCTCGTGGTCGGCACCCGCGGTGCCGGCGCCTGGGGCCGCCTCGCCCTCGGCTCCACCAGCACCGAGGTCGTCCACCACGCCCACGTTCCCGTCGTCGTCGTGCCGGGCGAGTCGCCCGCTTGAACCGGCGTGTCAGTGACCGTGGGGCGGGCTGCCCGGGCCGGGCGACCTCGCCGACTCGGAACCTGGCCTGGGCAAGGTCCACCTCCGTCCTGGTTTGGGCCCACCGGCCCATGTCGGGACGGTTCCGCGGGGCCACGATGAGAAGCAGACCGACTGACGTCCTGGTCAGCGCGGGCAGGCGGCCGGCCCAGCCGCCTGCCGCACTGCCTCGTCGGCTCGGGCGTTGTGTAGGAGGAGGCGAATTGGCATGCGGTCGGAGATCACCGTGGGCCTCGACGGCTCGCCCGAAAGCCTGTCGGCCGCCCGATGGGCGGCGCGGGAGGCTCAACTACGCGGACTGCCCGTAAGGCTGTTGCACCTGTGGCTGGTCAGCCCCGCCGCGGTACCGCAGGTCCCGAGCGGGGACGTGCGGACAGCCGTGGGACAGCGCATTCTCCGGGATGCGGAGAGCGAGCTGCGCGAGCACTACCCGGACGTTCCCTTCACCACCGAGTTGCTGCCCGCCGTCACTCCCGCCGCCGTGCTGTCCGCCGCGGGCGACGCGGAACTGCTGGTTCTCGGTTCCCAGGGCATCGGCACCGGTGTCGGCTACCTGATCGGCTCGCTCGCCCTGTACACCGTCGCCCGCTCCGAGCACCCGGTCGTGCTCGTCCGTGCCTACGACGGCGCGGACGGCACCATGACCCCGGCCGCGCAGTCCGGGCCGGTCGCCGTCGCAGTGAGCGGGCGCTCCGGCTACGACGGTGTCCTGGAATCGGCCTTCGACGCCGCCGACCGGCAGCGCACCTCGCTGCTGGCCGTGCATGCCACCAGCCGCCGCCCGTCCCTGACCGTCTGGCAGGGCCCGCCCGACGAGGCCGTTCAGCAGACCGACCGTCACGAACTGACTGCGACGCTGCGCCCCTGGCGGGAGAAGTTCCCGGCCGTGGACGTCGTGGAGCGGCTCAGTCACGAGAGCCCGGCCCGGGCCGTCATTGATGCCGCTGCCGGGGCACGGCTGCTCGTGGTGGGTCGCGGCGGGTACCGCACCCCCCTCGCGCCCAGGATCGGTCCAGTCACCCAGGCCGCCATCCACCACGCGCCCTGCCCGCTCGCCGTCATTCCCCACGACTGAGGCAGCCGAAGCCGTCCGCGAAGAGTGGCAGCCATGCGCCGCACCGTCCAGGACGTGATGTCCCGGGAAGTGGTCGTCGCACACCCCGACACCGCCTTCAAGGAGATCGCCGACCTGCTCGCACGAGCCTCGTCCCCGTCATCGAGCGCCTGTGCCGGGGCGTCGACGGGGTCGTGGCCGTCCACCACACGCTCCACCACACCTCGGACGACAGCCACCTCGACATCGCCGCCGCCGTGACACGCGGCATGCCCCGACCGCACTCGGCGGCCACCCACCCGAAGTGATCGGGCATGGTGTCCCAGGCCCGGATCGCCGAGACACTGCCCTACGGACGGTAAGGACAAGGGCGTGACCCGGCTGGCAGACAAGAACGCGATCATCACCGGAGGAGCACGCGGCATCGGTGCCGCCATCGCCCGGCTGCCGACCAGCAGCCCGCCGCATTCCGCCACGTCCTGGACGTCAACCTCTACGGTGCCTGGCTGGGCCTGCACACCACCGTGCCGTCCCTGCGCCGTGCGGGCGGCGGAGTCGTCATCAACGTCTCCTCGACCGCAGGACTGATGGGCTACGCCGCGCTGGGGGCCTACACCGCCAGCAACTGGGGCCTGCGGGGCCTGACCAGGACCGCCGCGCTGGAACTGGCCGCCGACCACGTCCGGGTCTGCTCGATCCACCCCGGACCGATCCGCACACCCATGACCGCCGGAACGGACGAGGGCGTCGCCGCCGCCCAGCCCATACCCCGCTACGGTACCCCCGGAGAGGTGGCCGCGATGGCGCTGTTCACCGCCGCCGACGCGACCTACTCCACCGGTTGCGCGTTCGTCCACAGGCGGAGACAGCGGGTCCAACGACGCGGTCGGGCACAGGACCGGGCCCCGCCCTCACCCTCGCCCGTCCGTTCAGGGCCGCTCGACAGTCCGAATGGGGCCGCCCGGACCCTGACCGGCACGGGTCCGGAGGCAAGGATGGAAGACAGCCCAGCCGACACCTCAGGAACGGTGGGAGGCGGACACCATGTCCACGCACCCGAACCGGCACAACCCGGTACGGCGAACCTCGGACCGCATCCAGTGGTGGCTCGCCCGCATACTGCTCGCCATCATGGTCGTCGGCCTACCCGCGGCCGCAGCCAGCGCCGGCCTGCTGACCTACCACGCACAACTGCAGATGCGACAGGTCCAGTCCGCGGCACGGCACACCGTCACCGCGCACCTGACCGCTGCCGCCCCCGTCCCGTCGAACAACGACTACGGCACGGTCCCGGCCACCGCCGCGTGGACGGCATCGGACGGCACCACCCGTACCGCCACAGTCCAGGTGCGGCCCGGAGAACCGGCCGGCACCCCCGTCCCCGTGTGGGTCGACCGCAATGACACGGCCACCTCCGCGCCCATTCCCCGGAGTCAGGCCGCTGCGGCCGGATGGACGACCGCGACCGTGGCCGCTGGAACCGTTTCGCTTCTGTGCCTGGCTGTCTGGAAGGGCTCGGTCCGCATGCTGGACCACCGTCGCTACGCCCAGTGGGACGCGGAGTGGAGCCAGGTCGAACCCCGCTGGTCCAAGCGGCTCCCCAGCTGAGCGAGGCGGCGTGGCCGAGGAGCGGAATGCCGCCGTCCGGTCGGATCGGGCCGGCCGTCGGGCACCTGGCGCGTGTCCGACGGGGAGGGTAAGGCCTGCCAAGCGCCTTCGTGGCCGTGTCCGCCTGCGGTACCTGGCACGGATTGCCCACAGCGGTGCGAGGGATGAGCCTGGAAGGGTGAGCGGCTTCGGCCACAGACGGGCACGAGGGAGTTGTCGCCGGTGACCGGGCAGCGAGGGTCACAGAGCGGTCATCGGGCCGTGGCGCACACCGCGGACCTGCGGCTGGAGGCGTGGTCGCCATCGGCGGAGGGCTGCATCCGCGAGGCGGTGCACGCGGTGGTCGAGGGCTTCGCCGACACCTCCGCGGCCCGGCCGGCCGGGGAGCGCGTGTGCACAGTCACGGCCGACAGCGACGAGGATCTGCTGGCGTCCGTCCTGGAGGAGGTCATCTACCGGATGGACGTCGACGGCGAGATCCCCCTCGATACGGAGGTGGACACGATTCGTGACACAGGGGCCGGCCGGGCCGTGTCGGTCCGCTTCACGATGGCGAACGCCGACACCGCCGAACAGATCGGGGCGGTGCCCAAAGCCGTCTCGCTGCACGGCCTCCACCTGACCGGCGGCCGCGAGGGCTGGACCTGCCAGGTGACGCTCGATGTCTGAACACGATGGGGAAACGGGGCGGAAGAATGACGCTCACGGTGGCACTGGCCGGTGACACGATGCTCGGACGCGGCGTGGCCGAGCAGCTGCGTCGCTCGCCGACGCCGCAGGCACTGTTCGCCGACGAGGTGCGGCAGGCACTCGCGGAAGCCGACCTCGTCGTGCTCAACCTGGAGTGCTGCATCTCCGACCGGGGGAACCGCTGGCCGAACCCGTACAAGCCGTTCTTCTTCCGCGCCCCTCCCGCCGCCGCTGACGTGCTCGCCGACCTGGGCGTGGACTGCGTGACCCTGGCCAACAACCACGCCCTGGACTACGGCTACGACGCCCTCGTCGACACCCGAGGCCTGCTGGAGCGCGAAGGCGTCCGCACGGTGGGCGCAGGCCGGGACGCTCTGGCGGCACGGGAGTTCGCGGTGCTGGAAGCAGGCGGGGCGCGGCTGGCGGTGGTCGGTGTCACGGACCACCCGGAGGACTACGCGGCCGGCGGGCAGCGTCCGGGGGTGGCCTGGGCCGACCTTCACAGAGGCGTACCCGAGTGGCTCACCGCGCTGGTGGCCCGGGCCGTGCGGGAGGCCGACGTGGTGCTGGTCACCCCGCACTGGGGCCCCAACATGACCTCGCGGCCGCCGGCGCACGTGCTCGCGGCGGCCCCACAGTTGCTGGCGGCCGGTGCGACGCTGGTGGCAGGGCACTCCGCCCATGTCTTCCACGGGGTCGCCGACCGGATCGTCTACGACATGGGCGACTTCGTCGACGACTACGCCGTCCACCCGGCGGTGCGCAACGACCTGGGGCTGCTGTTCCTGGTCACTTTCGACGGGTTCGATCCCGCACATCTGGCCCCGGTCCGGCTGGAGGCGCTGCCCCTGTTCCTCGATTTCTGCCACACCCGCCTCGCTCGCGGCGAGGAGTGGGAGTGGATTCGCGGGCGGTTCACCGCCGCCTGCGCCGAGTTCGGCACCGACGTGGGCGAGCGGGCCGGGCGGCTGACGGTCGACTGGAGATGAGTGACGTGGAGATCACGCTTGTCGAGGAGAGCCCCTACCGCTTCCGTATCGAGCAGAGGGACCAGATGCGGGTACCCGGGGTGGTGTTCGCGTCCAGGGAGCTGCTGCCGCAGGCGGCGGGCGACAAGGCGCTGGAGCAGGTGGCCAATGTGGCGACCCTGCCCGGGCTCGTCCGCGCCTCCTTCGCCATGCCGGACGTGCACTGGGGCTACGGCTTCCCGATCGGCGGGGTGGCTGCCACCGATGTCGCCCACGGCGGGGTTGTCTCACCGGGCGGCGTCGGGTTCGACATCTCCTGCGGCGTGCGCCTGCTGGCAGCCGGCATCGACCGCGAGGCACTCGGCCACCACCGGATGACGCGGCTGATGGACATC
Organism: Kitasatospora sp. NPDC127060; assembly: GCF_042724935.1. Taxonomy (NCBI): domain Bacteria; kingdom Bacillati; phylum Actinomycetota; class Actinomycetes; order Kitasatosporales; family Streptomycetaceae; genus Kitasatospora; species Kitasatospora sp. NPDC127060. The sequence goes on along the minus strand of NZ_JBHXEG010000020.1, from coordinate 33,734 downwards.
CTGGACACCACCATCCCGCGCGGCATGGGGCACGGCGGCCTGTGGAAGCTGTCGGGCACCGAGGAGATGGACGACCTCTTGGTCGGCGGCGCCCGGTACGCGGTGGAGCACGGCCACGGCGTGCCGCGCGACCTGGACCGCTGCGAGGACTACGGCGTCCTGGACGGCGCCGCCCCCGGACAGGTCAGCCGGCGGGCCGTGGAACGCGGCCTCCACCAGGTCGGCAGCCTCGGCAGCGGCAACCACTTCCTTTGAAGTACAAACCGTCGACCACCTGTACGCCCCCGACGTCGCCGCCGCCTTCGGGCTGCACACCGGCCAGGTCTGCGCCATGATCCACTGCGGCTCGCGGGGCCTGGGCCACCAGGTCTGCACCGACCACGTCCGCACCATGGACCGCTCGATGCACCGCTACCGGATCGTCGTCCCCGACCAGCAGCTCGCCTGCACACCCGTGGACTCCCCGCCCGGCCGCGACTACCTCGGCGCGATGGCCGCAGCCGCCAACTACGCCCGCGCCAACCGGCAACTGCTCACCGAGGCCACCCGCCGCGCCTTCGCCACAGCCACCGGGGCGGGCCTGGAACTGGTCTACGACATCTCCCACAACACCGCCAAACTCGAAACGCACGAGGTGGACAGCGTCGAACGACTGCTGTGCGTCCACCGCAAGGGCGCCACCCGCGCCCTGCCGCCCGGCGACCCGAGCCTGCCTGCGGACCTCGCCGACGTTGGCCAACCGGTACTGGTCCCCGGCACGATGGGCACCGCCTCGTACGTGATGGCCGGCCTGCCCGGCAACGACGCCTTCCACTCCGCCTGCCACGGCGCAGGGCGCGTGTGGAGCCGCCACCACGCGCTGCACATGGTGCGCGGCGAACGGCTCCGCGACCAGCTGGAGGCGAGCGGCATCGCGGTGCGCCCGTCCTCGTGGCGCGGGCTCGCGGAGGAGGCGCCCGAGGCGTACAAGGACGTCGACGCCGTCACCACCGCCACCGAGGGCGCGGGGCTCGCCAGGCTTGTCGCCCGCCTGGTGCCGCTGGGCGTGGTCAAGGGCTGACGGTGGCACCGCGGCGGATAGGCGGCCCCGGTTGCCGGATCAGCTGCCGGCGATCAGCCGGAAGAAACTGGAGGCGGTCCGAGTCCGGGAAAGGGGCGGCCGCATCCTGCCCGGTGCCCCGGGCGCCGCTGGGAGCGGGGGGCACCCGAGGTGGACACGGGGGTGGCCGTGGATCGGCGGGTTGGGCGACGTGCGTCAGCCACGCATCAGAAGCGTGTCCAACGGCTCGCCGCCGTGCATCAGAGCGATGGCTTCGGCGAGCAGCGGCGCCACGGCGCGTACGCGGTGGGGAAGCGTGGAGACGCGGGGCGGGGGAACGGTGTCGGCGACCACGAGGCGGCTGATCGGAAGCCGGGCGAGCCGGTCGAGTGCGCGCTCCACGAGCAGGGGGTGAGTGGCGGCAACGGTGATGTCCGGTGCCGCGCCCCGGGCCAGCAGGATCTTGACGGCGGCCCTGACGGTGCCGCCGGTGCTGATCATGTCGTCGACGATCACCGTGGGTCGGCCGGCGACATCGCCGGCCAGTTCCTCGGCCCGTACCTTGCTGCCGGACAAGCGGGTCTTGCGGACGACGGCGACCGGCAGACCGAGCAACTCGCCGTAGTGTTCGGCGAGTTTGACGGCGCCGAGGTCGGGTGAGACCACCACGGCGGCTGCGGGTGTGTGCTCGGCCAGTGCGGCGGCGAGCAGCGGCACCGCGCTGAGCGTCTCGACGGGGACGCTGCTCATCGCTTCGAGGGCCGGGGTGTGCGGGTCGACGACGACCAGCCGGTCGGCACCGGCGGCCGCCAGGGCGTCGAGCGCCACACGGGCACCGACCGACTGCCCGGCCCGGACGCGGCGGTCCTGGCGGGCGTAGCCGAAGTACGGGACGACGGCGGTGACCCGGCGCGCGCCTGCGCGGCGGCACGCGTCGAGGAGCAGCATGATTTCGATCAGGTGCTCGTTCACGTCGGGACCGGTCGGCTGGACGACGTACACGTCCTCGCCGCGGACATGGCCGACGACGGGCCGCAACTCGCGGTCGGGAAAGCGTTCCACCTCGCACTCGACCGGCTCGGTGCCGAGTGCCTCCGAGACGGCGTCGCCGAGCGCGGGATGGGCCGTGCCCGACAGGATCCGTGGGTTGGTCATCGCGTCCTCCCGCGGGTTCCCGGCTGTGATGGCCGTCGGCGCGGCCTCACCACAGCGGCGCGTCGAGCGGTCGGCTGGCGTCGTCCGCGCGGGCCAGGACGGTCATCGACTCCCGGTACTCCGCGGGTGCGATCAGTCCGGCCAGCAGAGCGGCGGCGAGCAACCGCTCCATGTCGTCCCGGCTCACCGCTGCGGCGTCTGCAGTGGCGGGGAGGCCACCGGCGGAGGACCGCGGTTCGGGCGCGGGGGCCGGTCGCCGCAGCGGCTGCCCGAGCCGCCGGGCCGCGGCCCGGGTCGCGCCTGCCGCGAGTCGGCCCAGCTTCCTGATCAGTGCTGCGATCACGGCCGCCACCTCCCGGCGAGTCCTTTACTCGACCAGCCTGTCAGGTGGTTCCGGCGCTGGCAGCGGCTGAACGCCCCGACCTTCGTGGGCCGACCGGCCCACCCGCCCGGGGCGGCGGGGCGGGGTTTTCCGGATGCCGGAAACGGGGATCATATAAATGGAAGAGGGACTCCGGGTTGAGACACGGAGTAGCGGCGCTGGTTCGGTCGCGCACCGTGCAATCGTGTTCCGCGAGATGCGGACAGAGCCCCCCTTTCGTTGTTCTCTTCCGCCGCTGATGGGCGGCGGCTCTGTGGGCAGTCGGTCCGTCCGGCGGCCTGCTGCAGCAAGGCCTGGCCCGCTGTTGCGGAAGAACGGGCGGGCAACCCAGGAGAGCGAAGTGTGCTGAGGTCCGGCCTGTCGGCAACCGCTGCCATCGGGTGCCGGGCCGGTGTGGATGCCGGGTCAGCCGTGGGGGACGACGGCGACGGGGCAGGCGGCGTGGTGGATGGCGGCGTGGGCGACGGGGCCGATCCGGGCCGCCGGGCCGGTGCGGTAGCCGCCGCGCCCGACCACGAGGAGCCTCGCCCCGACAGCGATGTCCACGATGGCGCGGGCGGGGTTCTCGGGGCTGACGTGCTCCACGACATGGACGTCGGGATGACGCTCGCGCCACGGCAGTAGCGCTGTGGCCAGTGCCTGCCGGTCCGTCTCCCGCACGGTCTTCTCCGGCGGGTGCTCGTGGGTGATCAAGGACGGGAGCAGGTTCGCGGCGTGGACGGCGAGCAGGGGAGTGGCCTGCCGGCTGGCGGCGTCGAAAGCGAAGTCCAGAGCGCCGGCGTACCCCTCGCGGAGGCTGACGCCGACGGCGATGGCTCCGGACTGCGCGGCCGGGGTCATCGTTGCGATCGGCTGCTCGTGGGCTCGCACCAGGACGACGGGTCGGTCCGACTGGGCGACGGTGTGCAGGGCGAGCGAGCCGAGGAGGTAACCGCGCACGGCACCGAGCCCCTGCGAACCAAGTACCAGCAGCTCGGCGTCGGGCGCGGCCGGAAGGAGAGCGGCGGGGGTGTCGGCGGGCAGGAGCTGGGTGGTGATGGGCACGTCGGGGTACTGCGCTCGCAGGTCGGCCTCCGCGTCCTGCAGGAGGCGCTCGGCCGCGACGGCCTGTTCGTCCTCGCGAGGGATCCGCTGTGCGGTCATGGGCGGCAGGATCCACAGGTGCAGCAGGCGCAGCGGCAGGTCCCGCAGTTGCGCCTCGCGGGCGGCCCAGTGGGCGGCGGCCAGGCTCTCGGGCGAACCGTCGAGGCCGACGGTGATCTCCTTGGGCATGGTGATGGCCTTCCGTGTGTCTTGCAGGGGCTGGGCCGGTTCGGGAGCCGGCCCAGCCGGAGGGGTTCGGCCCGGTTCCACGCCGCGCCCCAGCGGTCACGGCGGAAGCCGTCCGGTCGGCGGCGGGTGGGGGCGTGGGGAGTTCGTGGCGGCGACACCAGCGGGGCCAGGTGCGGGCACGGTTCGGACGCTGTGCCGACCGGGGACACCGGCCCGGTCTAGGCTCCGCGATAGAGGCGGTGGGGGTCGACGAGGACGAGCTCGCCGTGGGCTTCGGCGGCGCGCAGGCGGGGGCTGAAGCCGGCCGCGCCGTAGAGGGCGGGCCGCGCACGGCTGACGTTCTCGCCGCGGGCGGCGAGTGCGGCCACGACCTGCTGGACCTCGTGGAGGTGGTGCAGGTCCAGCACCTCGTTCCAGCGCGCCAGCCCGACCGAGAGCAGCGTCCCCGGGCGGCCTCGTGCCTCACCGCGGACCACCACGTCGGCACCGAGCGGTCCCTGCCCGGGGGCCGCCGGGACGGAGCCGGCCGAGGCCGTGGCCGGGGCGCCGCCGAAGGTGTCGTCGGCCGCGAACCGGAGCGCCCAGTCACGGCACACCTGGGCGAACCGCTGTTCCAGGACGGACGACTCGAAGGCGGGCCGGACGGCACGCCACACCCGGGCGGCCTCCTGCCGTTCGAGTTCGCCGCGGTGCGGCCGGATGACGGCGTGGTCGAAGGCGAGCAGCGGTTCGGCGATGCGGTAGTGCGTGACGCCGGGGCGCAGGGCATCGGGCGTGCTCTCCACGAGGCCGCAGTCGCCGAGCAGTGCCAGCACGTGCGGCACGTCGGTCGCGGGGCGTTCCAGCCGGCGGGCGACGGCACCGGTGGTGGTGCATCCGTCGGCGAGGGCGGCCACGGTGGAGTGGCACAGGGCCCGGTCCCAGCCGTCCGGCTCGCGTTCGACCAGGTGGCCCGCCCGCCAGAACAGGGGCAGCCGGGGGTTGAGGACGGTCCGGCACACCCAGGAGTCGAAGTCGTCCGGGCGCCGGGGGGTGTCCTCGCCCGCCGCGTCGCGCCGGAAGGCAGGGCTGGAGCCGACGACGGCGTGCACACGCAGGGCGAGGAGAGGATCCTCGACGTCCCACAGCCGCGCGCCGTGCCGGTAGTCGAGACGCGGGACCTCCACTTGGAGATCGGCCGTCGCTCCCGCGCTGTCGACCAACCGGTTCATCACCGGCATGGCGCTGCCGCACAGCAGCACCCTGGCCCGGTTCGGTCCGTCACCGTCGCGGAGGGCGCGGCAGACGGAATGGGCGGCGACCGGTAGCGCGGGGCTCTGCCGTACGAGTTCCGGGAATCCGTCGAGGACGATCGGAACGGGCCGGTTCGCGCCCAGGGCCAGCACGGCCTCCAGCGCGTCCTTCCAGTTCTGCCAGCGGGGCGGCGGGCCTTCACCGGTGTGTCGGCAGAGGTGGTCGGCCAGTCGGCGCAGGGATTCCGTCTCCACGGCCTCCTGGGCTTGGAAGTAGAAGCCGCCGGTGGCCCGGGCCAGCTCCTGGAGGAGGAAGCTCTTCCCCTGCCCGCGGGGCCCGGTCACCATGCCGATGGCGGGCCCGGGCCGGGGATCGTTCGCGAACGCGACGAGTGCGTCCCATTCGGCAGTGCGGTCGAAGAGCGTCTTCGGCCGGGCGACGGCGGTGGCGGCGGATCCCACGGCTGGACGTCCCATCGTTCGGCGGCAGCTGTCAGCTCCAGTAGAAGTCCGGGACGACCGTGGTGCCTCCCGGCCGCGGGGTCGTTCGGACGGGGTCACTCAGTGGTGGGGTGCCGGGGGCGGGCCGACGGTGCCGCGCTCCGTGGACTTGGTGGTGTCGGTGCGGGTGTCGTCGATGTCGAAGCCGAGTGTTTGGCGGACGGCGACCACTCCGTCCAGCGAGCGGCACATGCCTTCGATGACGGGGATGAGGCTCTTGCGCGCGACCGTGCCGGTCAACGTGACGACGCCGTCATCGACGGTGACCGCGACGGCGTCCGCCGGCAGCCACAGCGCGTTGAGCAGGACGTCGTGGGTGATCTCCTCAAGGATCGAGGCGTCGTCCTGCAGGAACGGCCGTAGGAGGTCGCTGCGGCTGACGATGCCGGTCAATCGGCCTTCCGCGTCCACCACGGGCAGCCGCTTGAGCTTCTTGCGGTGCATCACCCGGGCGGCCTCGGCCAGGGTCCAGCCTGCGCGTGCGGTGACGACCGGGCTGGTCATCATCTCCTCGGCGATCTCCGCCTCGGCGCGGTAGCGCTCGTGCGGGTGGAGCCAGCGCAGCACCGGGTGGTCTTCCTCCAGCAGTCCGGCTTCCTTGCGGATCAGGTCGGCCTCGGACACGATGCCGACCAGACGGTCCTGGTCGTCGACGACCGGCACGGCGCTGATGTCGTTGCGGTGGAACAGCCCGACGATCTCCTTGAACGTGGTCTCCCGGTGGGCGACGACGACGTCCCGGGTCATCACGTCCTGCACGGCGCGGTGTTGCATGGCCTGCTCTCCCTCCAGACGGTCCGCGGGCGCCGATTCACCCGGACGCGGCCTCCCGCCCGGGTGGCACTGACGACGACGGGACCGCGGGCGGGACGGACGACCGCGATCTACGCCCGGAACTGCCCGAATCAGATCGACGCCCGGAACTGCCCGAATCAGGTGACGGAGCCCCCCGGCCGTCTCGCATCCTCCTCGGTCGTGCTTCTCCATTCCATGCTGCTGCGCCGACCGCGCGACCGCGATCGGTGACCCGCCCGTCCAACACCGACTCCCCTCTCTGGCCAGCGGATTCACGGACAGTGGCAGTACCCCGAAGCTGGCCCCGCTCGGCGGCCGACATCGGCACGCGACCCCACGGGCGCGGTGGCTCCGAGCCTCCGGAGCCAGGCTGGACCGCCGGGGATCGGGCCCCGGCGTCACGTTCCCGGGCGCGGTAGGGCCGGGTGGCCCGCCCCTTCGAGGCGACCGGACCTTGGACCGGGCGGGCGGGCGGGGCACGGTGGTGCTGTGGGAAAGGCAACGAGGTCCACCACGGCCGGTGAGGACCGGAGGGCGCGCCGTGTCGTGGTGGGGGTGGACGGTTCGGCGGTCTCCCGGCCGGCGCTGCGGTGGGCTGTCGAGCAGGCCCGGCTGACCGGCGCGGTGGTCGACGCGGTGACGGCCTGGACGTACCCGACGATCACCGCCTGGGCCAGGACTACGGCCGATCCGCAGATCGACCGCTCCGCGCGGAATGCGCCGGCCCGGACCGTCGAAGAGGTCGTGGGCCCCGAGCCACCCGTGGAGATCCGGCAGCGCGCTATCCGGGGCAACGCCGCCGAGGTGCTGCTGGAGCAAGCCCGCGGAGCCGACCTTCTGGTCGTGGGCAGCCGCGGATACGGCGGCTTCGAGAGGGCACTGCTGGGGTCGGTGAGCCGGCACTGCGTGGAACACGCGCCCTGCCCCGTCGTCGTGGTCCCCACAGTCGCGGGCGGACCGATTCGAGGAGGACTGGCATGACTACCGGAACAGAGACCGACACGCAGGTCCTGCGAGCGCTGCTCGCCGCACCCGGCCCGATTCTGTCGGTCTACTTCGACCTCGATCCGCGCCCGGAGATGGGCCTTGACGCCGAGGAACGCTGGCAGGGACTGTGCCGCGGCCTCGCGGGCCAGGGAGCCCGGGCCGACGAGCTGGACGCCCTGACCCGGCGCTTCCTGTCCTCCCAGCCCGGCTCCGGCGTGCTCGCCGCCTTCGCCGCGGGCGGAGAAGTGGTGCACTCGGCCGTCCTGCCCGGCTGCGAACAGCGGGACCTGGGCCTGCGGGCACCCCTGCCGCATCTGCTGCCCCTGCTCGCCTGGCGCCAGGACCACCCGGCGCACGTGGTCGCCGTCGTCGACCGCACCGGGGCGGACCTGCGCCTGTACCCGGACGGCGCCACCGAAGGAGCCCGCCGCAGCATCGCCGGCCCGGACGACGAGATCGAGCGCAACCAGCCCGGCGGGATGTCCCAGATGCGCTACCAGCACCGGGCCGAGGACTCCTGGGAGCACAACGCCGTCAAGGTCGCCGAAGCACTCGGCACGGCCCTGGCCGAGGTCGACGCCCACGTGCTGATGCTGGCCGGCGACGTCCGCGCCCGGCAGTACCTCACCAAGCACTTGCCCGCCCGGGTCCGCCGCGACGTCTGCATCCGCCCGGTCAGCGGCAGCCGCAGCCCGGACGGCGCCTGGCCGCACCGCATGGCCCAGGTCGAGACGGAGACCTGCCGCGCCGGGCGCGAGGAAACCGCAGCCCTGCTGCGCCGCCTCGACGACGAGCGCTCGCCGCGCGGCCACACCGTCGAGGGCGTCTACGCGACCATGCGCGCGCTCGCGGACGGAGCGCTGCGCACCCTGCTGATCACCGACACCCTCGCCGGCCGCCGCACCGCCTGGTTCGGCCCCGGCCCCACCCACATCGCCGACCAGCCCGCCTCCGTGCCCCCGGACCGCGGCCCGATGGTGCGAGCGGACCTCGCGGACACCGCGGTGCGGTCCGCACTGCTCTCCGGCGTGGACGTCCGCGTCCTTCCACCCGGCGCGCCAGGCGCGCCGGCGCAGGGGATCGGCGGCCTGACCCGCTACACCTGACACCCCCGCCACCGCGGCCGTGAACGGAGGAAATCCGATGACCATCGAACCAGTGCCCAGCCAGACCCCCGAAGTCGAGCTCGAAGCCCAGGGCGACCTGCCGCCCGGAACGGCGGACCTCGCCCGCAACAAGGTGCTCACCCTCCTCGACCAGGTCCGCGAGCCCGTCCTGTCCGTCCGCATCCGCCTCACCCGGATGCACAACCCCGCCGCCGAGCGCCCGTTCCTCGCCCAGGCCAACCTCGACGTCAACGGCCGCGCCGTCCGGGCGCACGTGGCGGCCGAGACCGCGTCCGAGGCGATCGACCTGCTGCGCGAGCGCCTCGGACGGCGACTGGCCCGGCTGCGCGCGCACCAGGAGGCCGGGCGCGGCGGCGCGCCGCAGGCCGGCGGGCACGGGTGGCGCCATGGCGACGAACCCGCCCACCGGCCTGACTACTTCCCCCGCCCGCCGCAGGAGCGGGAGATCGTTCGGCACAAGTCCTTCTCCCTGGCTCGCGAAAGCGTCGACGAGGCAGCCTTCGAGATGGACACCATGGACTACGGCTTCCACCTGTTCACCGAGATCAACACGGGTGAGGACAGCGTCCTTTACCGCACCGCACCCACCGGCTACCGGCTCGCCCAGATCCATCCCGACCCCGCCCGACTCGGCACCGTCGCCGTGCCGTTGACCGTTAGCCCCACCCCCGCACCCCGGATGGACCCTGCGGCCGCTCGGCGGCGCATCGACGCCTTCGATCAGCCGTTCGTCTTCTTCGCCGACGAGTCCACCGGCCGGGGCAACGTCCTCTACCACCGCTACGACGGCCACTACGGCCTGATCACACCCGCCGCATAGCCCCACCACCCACGAGGAGCCCCACGATGAAAACCGGCAAATCCGTCGAGCCACCCGACGTAGCGCTCCACCCGACCGGCCGGGACGTCGAGAGCGCCGTCGAACGCATCGAGCTGCTGGAAGCCCAGGTCCGGGCCCTCGGCCAAGCGATCCGCGCCCTCGTCCAGGGCATGGAGGAGATCCCCGACCAGGAACCCGATTCCGAACGCCCGGCCCGCGCCGCCCGCCTCGCCCACGAACTCCTGCTCGACCAGGGACTCTAGGCCGGTCCAGGAAGTCGATCACGCAACTCTCCTTCCTCGGCCCGCTGTACGCGCGGCAGGGCCCCTACACCTGTGCCTACGTCGACACCTCGCGCGACCGACGACCCCGGCCGCACGATCGAGCTGGGCCGCCGCCTGGAAGCCCAACTGGCCGCCCAGGGCGCCGGCATGGCCACCACCGGGGCGATCGCCCGGGTTGTCGGCACCGACTGCGGTCTTCCCGTCGGCACGGTCAGGCGGTCTTCGCCGCCCACGGGCGCCTCGCCTTCCCCGAGGAACCGCCCGACCCACCGCCCAGCGACACGGCCCGGCTCGCCATGCTCCCTGACGCGATGCCGCTCTCCCTCCAACGCGCCCCGGGCATCCCGTACGTGGCCGCCACCGTCCACCGGCGCTACCCCGATGCCGCCCGCACCTTTCGTTCAGACCGATCCCGGGCAGGGCGAGTTCGGCGCTGCGCTTGCGGAGCTGGTCGAGGACCCACTGGGGGCGAAGGGGCTCGCCATCGGGACGGGTGAAGACGAGGCCTTCCAAACGTCCGTCGGGGTGTGCCGCCATCTGGCGATCCGCTCGGCGGTGCAGGGCGGCCATGACCCTGGCGGAGAGGCTGACCCAGGTGCGACTGGTTTCGTCGAGGGCGTGGTCGCCCGGCGGATGGAGCCCTGACCGCTGAGCCGGCCCGTTCGTGTGCGGCCCTCGGCGGTGTTCGGTTGGCTGCTCGTCGACCAGGGCTCTTGCCGTGTCTCAGACGTCGCCGAGGGGGATGTTCGGGTTGGCCAGGCGGTCGGCGTCCACCACGCGCTTGGAGACGATCAGTTCACGGATCGGATCGGTGACGTCCCAGATGTTCATGTTCATGCCGGCGAGGACCCGGCCGTCCTTGAGCCAGAACGCGATGAACTCATTGGCCTTCACGTCCCCTCGGAACACGACCCGGTCGTAGCCGCCGGGTTCGACGTAGCCGACGTACTCCAGGCCGAGGTCGTACTGGTCCGAGAAGAAGTACGGCACCCGGTCGTAGACGGCGTCCGGCTGTCCGAGCATGGCGCGGGCGGCGGTCTGCGGCTGGTTGAGGGCGTTGGCCCAGTGTTCGACCCGGATGTGCCGGCCGAACAGCGGGTGGTAGGCGTTGGCGGCGTCGCCGGCCGCGTAGACGTGGGGGTCGGAGGTGCGCAGGTGCTGGTCGGTCTTGATGCCGTTGTCGACCTCCAGCCCGGCGGCCTCGGCCAGGGCGGTGGCGGGGGAGATGCCGATGCCGACCACCACGGTGTCGGCGGCCAGCTCGGTGCCGTCGCCGAGCCGTACGCCGCTCACCGTGCCGTCGGCGCCGGTCAGTTCGGCGACCTCCACCCCGAAGCGCAGGTCCACGCCGTGGTCGCGATGCAGGTCGGCGAAGACCTGGGCGACCTCCCGGCCGAGCACCCGCAGCAGCGGCAGCTCCAGCGACTCCAGGACGGTCACCTCGGCGCCGGCGGTACGGGCCGCTGCCGCCACCTCCAGGCCGATCCAGCCGGCGCCGATCACCGCGATCCGGGCGCCGGGGCGCAGTGCGGACTTGATCCGGTCGCTGTCCTCGACCCGGCGCAGGTAGAGCACGCCGGCCTGGTCGGCGCCCGGCACCGGCAGCCGGCGCGGCACCGAGCCGGTGGTCAACAGGAGCTTGCCGTAGGCGACTTCGCCGTCATCGGCGAGCGTGACGGTGCGGGCGGCCGGGTCGACGGAGGTCACCGCCATGCCGAGCCGCAGGGTGACGTCGTGCTCGGCGTACCACTGCGGCGGGTGGACGTAGATCTTCTCCCGGCCCTCCTTGCCGAGCAGGTAGCCCTTGGACAGTGGCGGGCGCTCGTACGGGCGCTCGTGCTCCTCGCCGATCAGCACGATGCCGCCCCGGTACCCGGCGCCGCGCAGTGCCTCGGCCGCCTTGGCACCGCCCAGGGAGGCCCCGACGATCACCATCGGCCGCTCGCTGCCCGCCATGCCCAACTCCTCGTACTCCGTGGAAGATCCGTGGGGAAGCCCCGTGGAATGACCGGTGGAAGGATCCGTTGAGGACCGGGGCCAGCCTCCCGCCGTCCGGGTGGTGTGTCGAGACCGCGCCGGGCGCGCCGCGCCATGCTCGCCCGTTCGAGTGAACGGGGCGGTCGGCGCGGCGGCCCGGTTCACCCGGTTCACCCGGTCATCGCGTCCCTGACCAGCGCGGTGTCGGTGAACTGCTCGAAGCGGACGATCCGACCGCCGCGCACCACGAAGTGGTGGGCGACCCGGACCGCGAGCGGTCTGCCGGTGGCCTTGTGGACGGCCGTGTAGCGGGCCAGGACCACCACGTTCTCGCCGTCCACCACGTAGGTGTCGTCGTGGGTCGTCCAGTCCTCCCACTCGGCGGCGAGGCGCTCCATGACGTGGGTGGTGACGCCCTTCGGGGTGCGGTAGGTGCCGGCCAGCGGGAAGCCCGCCATCTCGGTCCACTCGACGTCGTCGGCGAGGGTGGTGCGCAGCGCGGCCAGGTCGCCCCGGGCGGAGGCCAGGTACTGGCGGCGCACCACGTCGGCGGGGGCGGCGGACTCGGCGAAGCCGGCGACGTCCCTGGGGATCTCGATCATCGTGCGCTCACCCCCAGGCCATCTCGCCCTTGGCGACCTTGGTGCCGAGGTCGACCGCGATCCGCAGCCCGAGCTCCGGGAAGCGTCGTTCCAGTGCCTCCTTGGCGGCGGCCGCGTCGGCCGTCCGGCCCAGTTCGGTCTCGAAGGCGCGCAGGTAGGCGCGGGTGTGGTCGATGGCGTTGAGGTCGGTGGGTGCGTCGGCGACCCGGTGGCCGGCCGCCACCCAGGTCGGGCGCAGCGCCTCCATGCCGTCCAACAGGTCGATCCAGGCGGCCCGCTGGGCGGCCGTCGGGGTGTCGGCCGTCCACACGTGGAGGCCCTCGAAGAGCAGTACCCCGCCGAGTACCGCGCGGTGGTGGTGCTGCCACAGGTAGTGGCGGTCGGGCAGGTGGAAGTCGGCGCCGCGCAGCTCGAAGCGGTGGCCCTCGAAGACGATCTCGTCTCCGGGCAGCACCTCGGGCCGGACCAGCCGGGTGGGCAGTTCGGGACCCAGGTGCGACCAGGCGCGCAGCTTGGACTCGAAGGTCTCCTGGATGTGCTCGACGGTGGGGGCGGTGGCCAGGAACCGAGCCCGGGGGAAGGCGTCCTGGACCTCCTGGGCGCCGAAGTAGAAGTCCGGGTCTCCGTGGCTGACGAACACGGTGGTCAGCCGCTTGCCGGTGGCCCGGACCCGCTCGACCAGTCGGCGCCCGTCGGAGCGGGTGAACCCGGCGTCCACCAGCATGGCGTCGTTCGGGCCGGTGACCAGGACGGCGGTCTTGTTGAGCGAGCTGTCGGGGGCGTCGATGATCTCGAAGTCGAGGGCACTCATGCGCCCACCTCGCTTCGCTCGGCGAGCGCTTCGCGCAACACGCACCTCTCGATGATTCGCTCACTTCGTTCACTCATGTGCCCACCTCGCTTCGCTCGGCGAGCGCTTCGCGCAACACGCACCTCTCGATGATTCGCTCACTTCGTTCACTCATGCGGGCAGAGTCCTTCCTTGGGCCGGGCACGCCTCGTCGCCAGCATCCGTGTTTGGTCCGGTGCCCGCATCCGGAGGGCCGGAGCGCGCGCCGGGTGCTGCCGATCGGGTGTAGTACGCCCGGCGTCGGGGCGACACCCCGTGCGCGTCGCGGACACCCGGGGCCCGTGCCAGAAGACTTCCAGGGCCCCATCGTGTTCACGTCATGAGAGGACCGAGGTGAAGCCCAGCCACGGAGCGACGGCAGCAGCCGTCACCTGGAGACGCCGACTAGGCAAGGCGATGAGTTCGGCCGTCGCCCTGACGCTCGTCCCGTTCGCCATGTCACTCGTCGCCGCGACGCCGGCCTCGGCAGCCGGTCTGCCGGGAGGTCTCGGGCCCTGTTTGGGCGCGGACTGTCCGGCGACGTTCCCCCCGGTCAACAACGGCCCCTTCGCGGGCCGTGACGCCGGGGTGAACATCTTCGTCGGCGGCGACTTCAACGTGGGCGGCTCGGCCGCCGAGGCCGAGGGACACGTGGTGACCCTCGGCAACTTCTCCCAGAACAAGGCGGCCGGCGTCAGCTCCGTCTACAACGTGGGCATCGTCGGCGTCGGCTCGCGGGTGCCCCCGCCGGACGGCGCGGACTTCCTCACCGTCGGCGGCAACGTCACCGTCGCCCCGGGCCAGCGGCTGCTGGCGGACGGCGGCGTGGTCCGCTACGCGGGCACCGCCACCGGCACCATCATCGGGACGAAGGTCCAGGACGCCCAGGCGGTGGCCGCCTACACGCCGCTGCGCGGTCAGCTCCAGACGGCGAGCGAGTGCTACGCCGGGGTCGGCACGCCCCGCCCGGCCACCGGGAGGGCCGTCAACCAGGGCTTCCAGACCCTGTTCACCGGCGACGGCAGCTCCGCGCTGCAGGTCTTCAACGTCGACTTCGACCTCGCCGGCAACGGCGGCGCCACCCAGGGCGTGGCGTTCGCCGGCATCCCCGCGAACGCGACGGTGCTGGTCAACCTGGTCGGCGGCGCCCGCACCATCAACACCTACAGCGGCAGCTTCGACGACAACGACCAGTGGAACCAGCTGCGTTCGCGCCTGCTGTGGAACTTCCCGACCGCGACGACCGTGACCCTCACCGGCTCCGGGCAGTTCCAGGGCAGCGTGCTGGTCGGCAACCCGGCCAGCACCAGCACGATGAACCTGCCCGGCCTGAACGGACGGTTCTTCACCACCGGTTCGCTGCTGCACAACTCCGGCTCCGGCATGACCGGCACCGAGTTCCACGCCTACCCCTTCAACGGCGACCTCCCCGACTGCGGCAACCCGCCGGCCCCGACCGCGTCGACCAGCGTGACCAAGGTCGACTCGGCGAGCTCGCAGCCGTTGGCGGGTGCGGTGTTCCAGCTGTGGCGGGAGACCAACGGCGTCGCCGGGCTGCAGACCACGGGCGCCGACCCGGACACCAAGGTCGGTGCCCCCTGCACCACCGGGGCGGACGGGGTCTGCTCGGTGGGTGACCTCCCGCTGGGGACGTACTACTGGCAGGAGACGGCGGCCCCTCCCGGGTACGACCTGCCGCAGCAGCCGGTGGCGACGGTGGTGCTGGACACCGGCGGGCAGAGCGTCCCGGTGACCGTCGCCGACACCAAGTCCCCGGTGGTCGAGACCGCGTCGACCAGCGTGACCAAGGTCGACTCGGCGAGCTCGCAGCCGCTGGCGGGTGCGGTGTTCCAGCTGTGGCGGGAGACCAACGGCGTCGCCGGGTTGCAGACCACGGGTGCGAACCCGGACACGGCGGTCGGTTCGCCCTGCACCACGCCCGCCTCGGGCGTCTGCTCGGCGACCGACCTGCCGCTGGGCACCTACTACTGGCAGGAGACCGCGGCCCCGCCCGGGCACGACCTGCCGGGGCTCAACGTGACCGAGGTGGTGCTGAACACCAACGGGCAGAACGCCGCGGTCACCGTCGCCGACACCGCGACGGCGGCTCCCACCGCCGGAACGACCGTCACCAAGGTCGACTCGGCGAGCTCGCAGCCGTTGGCGGGTGCGGTGTTCCAGCTGTGGCGGGAGACCAATGGCGTCGCCGGGTTGCAGACCACGGGTGCGAACCCGGACACGGCGGTCGGTTCGCCCTGCACCACGCCCGCCTCGGGCGTCTGCTCGGCCGACGGCCTGCCGCTGGGGACGTACTACTGGCAGGAGGTCTCCGCGCCCAACGGCTATGAGCTGCCCGACCTGAACGTGACCACCGTGGTGCTGGACACCGGCGGGCAGAACGTTGCGGTGACCGTCCAGGACACCCAGACCGTCGCGCCGACCGGCTCCACCGCGGTCACCAAGGTCGACTCCGCGAGTGGGCAGCCGTTGGCGGGTGCGGTGTTCCAGCTGTGGCGGGAGACCAATGGCGTCGCCGGGTTGCAGACCACGGGTGCGAACCCGGACACGGCGGTCG
>NZ_JBHXEG010000020.1:0-18059 GCF_042724935.1 Kitasatospora sp. NPDC127060 | reverse complement strand
CGGTTCGCCCTGCACCACGCCCGCCTCGGGCGTCTGCTCGGCCGACGGCCTGCCGCTGGGGACGTACTACTGGCAGGAGACGGCGGCCCCTCCCGGGTACGACCTGCCGCAGCAGCCGGTGGCGACGGTGGTGCTGGACACCGACGGGCGGAACGTGCCGGTCACGGTGCAGGACTCGAAGTCGGTCGCGCCGACCGGCTCCACCACGGTGACCAAGGTGGACGCCGACACGGGCCGCCCGCTGGCCGGGGCCGTGTTCCAGCTCTGGCACGAGACCAACGGCGTACCCGGACTCCAGACCACCGGCGCCGACCCGGACACCGCGGTCGGTTCGCCCTGCACCACCTCCGAAACGGGTGTCTGCTCCACCGGCAACCTCGCGCTGGGGACGTACTACTGGCAGGAGACGGCGGCCCCTCCCGGGTACGACCTGCCGCAGCAGCCGGTGGCGACGGTGGTGCTGGACACCGACGGGCGGAACGTGCCGGTCACGGTGCAGGACAAGAAGACGGCCGGGCAGACCGGCTCCACGACCGTCACCAAGGTGGACGCCGGGACCGGCCGCCCGCTGGTCGGGGCGGTCTTCCAGCTGTGGCGGGAGACCAACGGGGTGCCCGGACTCCAGACGACCGGCGCGAACCCGGACACCAAGGTCGGTGCGCCGTGCGTCACCGGCGCCGACGGCGTCTGCTCGGCGGACAACCTGCCGCTGGGCACCTACTACTGGCAGGAGGTCCTCGCGCCCCCCGGCTACCAGCTGCCGCAGGACGCGGTGAGCACCGTCGAGCTGACCAAGGACTGCCCGTGCGTGGAGATCACGGTCCAGGACAGCCGGAAGGGCCACCCGGAGCCGTGCCCGCCGGAGCCCTGCCCGCCGGAGCCCTGCGACCCGCCGTCCCACGAGTGGGGCACCCAGGCCGACCGCACGCCGGTGCCCGGCCGGTCCGGGGGCCGCGCCTGACGGGCCGCCGACGGGCGTGAGCGCCTGACCCGATGACGTGGCCGGAGGAGCCGAGGACGGCGCCTCCGGCCACCGGCGTGGACGGGCGGGTCGGTCGGGTCGGGCGGGTCGGTCGGGTCAGGGCCGGCTCCAGAGGGTGAGGTCGCTGCTGGTGGCCACGGCGAGGGTGCGGCCGGTGGGGGAGAAGCCGGCGGCGCGGAAGGTCGACCAGGAGGAGTGGAAGACGTGCCACCAGGTCTCGCCGTGCCGTCCGCCGCGGGCGGGCTCGGTACCGCCGACGAGCAGCACCCGGTGGTTCGGCCACTCGGGCGCCACGACGTCGGCCTTCCAGCCGTCGTCCGTCCCGGTGTGCAGGCCGCCGCCCCACAGGCCGGCCACCGGGATCCGGAGGTCGGCGACCGGGCCGATGCCGGGGCAGGAGAGGTCGCGGCCGTCCGGGTCCTCCTCCGGGTCGTACTCGCGCTCCAGCTTCTCGCCGGTGACCGCGTCGAACAGGCCGTGCCCGCTGCTGGAGACGGTCAGCACCAGGTCGTGGCCGGTGCCGGGGTGGACGGCGAAGCCGATGCCGAGCAGTCCGCCGACCGGGACGATCCCCCGGCCGACCTGCCGCCACGGCTCCGGCGGGGGAGTCACCTCGGCGGCCAGGAGCTGTTCGCGGAGCTGCTGCTGGAAGGGGGTCAGGGCCATGCGGATGATCATCCCACCACCGCTCGGCGCGTCAGGCCCTGTCCGCCGGGCCCAGCCGTAGCACCGCCAGCGCCCCGGCCGCCGTGGTCACCGCGAGCGCGCCCCACAGCAGCCCCGGCCCGGCCGCCAGCAGCGCCGTCAGCACCGCGGGCGCCGCCGCCCGGCCGACGCCCATCGACAGCTCCCAGCGGGCCAGTGCCCGGCCCAGCAGGTGCGGCGGGGCCGAGGCCGCCACCAGGGCCGTACCGGAGCCGGTGTAGAGGATCTCGCCCAGCGTGTACGGCACGGACACCAGCACGATGCCCACCGCCCCCGCGGTGCCGCCCAGCGAACCGGCCGCCCAGAAGCCCAGGTACGACACGCTCAGCGCCGCCCCCGCGACCGCCAGCACCGACCGCCGGGAGCGCTTCGCCAACCGCAGCACCAGCGCCAGCTGCAGCGCGATCACCAGCACGGTGTTGCCCGCGAACACACCCGAGGACCAGGCCGCGGAGGCGTGCAGCTGCAGCACCAGCAGCGCCGGCAGCGCCACCTCCAGCACGTCGGAGCAGAACGCGTACGGCAGGTCGCCCCGGGAACAGTCCCCGGTCGCCTCAGGACAGTCCCCGGTCGTTCGGTCCGCCCCGGTCGCCCCGGGAACAGTGATCACCCGGCGCGCGTTCGTCCGGTCATGACCGACGATGCTCCTGAGATCCTCCGCTACACGGCCTTCTCGACCCGGCCCGAGGGCGGCAACCCGGCGGGCGTGGTGCTGGACGCCACCGGACTGACCGACGAGCGGATGCTCTCGATCGCCGCCGAGCTCGGCTACTCCGAGACCGCCTTCCTGACCCCCGGCGGCTCCCAAGGGTCCTACCGGGTGCGGTACTTCAGTCCGCTCGTCGAGGTGCCGTTCTGCGGGCACGCGACGGTGGCCGCCGCCGTCGCGGTGGCCGGGCGGACCGGCCCCGGGCAGTACGTGTTCGGTACCGCCGCCGGCGACGTCCCGGTCGAGGTGGAGCGCGACGCGGACGGCCTGCGGGCGACGCTGACCAGCGTGGAGCCGAAGGTCGAGGAGGTGCCGGCGGCGGACGTCGAGGAGGCGCTCGCGCTGCTCGGCTGGTCGGCCGCCGACCTGGACCCGGCGCTGCCGCCGCGGATCGGCTACGCCGGTGCCCGGCACCTGGTCCTGGCGGCCGGCACCCGCTCGCGGCTTGCCCGGCTGGACTACGACTTCGACGGGCTGGCCGCCTTCATGACCGCCCGCGACCTGGTCACCCTGCAGCTGGTCTGGCGCGAGGCCGCCGACGTCTTCCACGTCCGCGACCCGTTCCCGGTCGGCGGCGTGGTGGAGGACCCGGCCACCGGCGCGGCCGCGGCCGCCTTCGGTGCCTACCTGCGCGAGCTGGGCGCGGTGACCGCGCCGGCGGTGCTGACGCTGCACCAGGGCGAGGACCTCGGCCGTCCGGGCGTGCTGCGGGTCGAACTGCGCGCGGAGGACACCCGGGTGCGGGTCTCCGGCGCGGCGGTGGCCATCCCGTAGCGGCCGAGGGGGAGGGGGCGGCCCGGGCCACCCCCTCCCCCGTCCCCTCGCGGGCGGGCTCAGGAGCGGGCGGCGATCAGGGCGGCCAGGCCGTCCAGCCCCCGGTCCAGGGTCGCCGGGTCGACCTGGCTGACCGACAGCCGCAGCTGCCGCTCCCCGCCCGCACCCGGGTAGAAGTGGCACATCGGGGTCCAGATCACCCCGTACCGCGAGGCGGACAGCTCCAGCAGCGCGTCGTCCACCACGCAGGGCACCGTGAGCACCAGGAAGAACCCCCCGCGCGGCTCGTTCCAGCTCACCCCGCCGCCGGGCGGGAAGCGCCGGGCCAGGCCGTCCAGCACCAGGGCGAGGTTGCGCCGGTAGAGCGCGGCGACCTCGGTGTTGGCGGCCCGCAGGCTGAGGCCGTGCTCCAGCAGCGCCCCGCCGACCACGGCCTGGGCGATCGGCGAGGTGTTCACCGTGGTCATGCTCTTGACCATGCCGAGCAGGTCGGCGAGCAGGACGGTGCCGCCCGCGCCGTCCGCCACCGGCTGGTCCGCCACCACGTAGCCGACCCGGGCGCCCGGCAGGGCCGTCTTGGCGAAGGAGCCGAGGTGGACCACCCGCCGCCCGGTGTCCAGCGCCTTGAGCGAGGACAGCCGCTCCTCGCCCGCGAAGACGCAGTACGGGTTGTCCTCCAGGATCAGGAAGTCCTCCTCGGCCGCCAGCGCCAGCAGCTCCCGGCGCAGCGCCGACGGCAGGCTGGCGCCGCTGGGGTTGGCCACGTCCGGCACCAGGTAGAGCGCCCGGGGGCGCAGCCCCTCGGCCCGGGCGGCGGCCAGCTCCCGCCGCAGGTCGGCGAGGTCCAGCCCGTCCGGGCCGTCGGCCACCGGCCGGACCGGAAGGTCCGCCAGCAGGGCCGCGCCGGTCAGCCCGACGTAGGTGGGGGCCACGGCCAGCACCACGTCCTCGGGGCCGCGGCGCAGCGCCCGCAGCACCAGGAACATCGCCTCCTGGCAGCCGACCGTCACCACGATCGACTCGGCGGGCACCTCGATGCCCTCGTCCACCGCGAGGTGGGCGGCGATCAGCTCGTGGATGATCCCCTTGGTGCGCCCGTACTGGAGCACCTGGCGGCGGGCCGCCTCCTCGGACAGCCCGCGCTCGGTGCGCAGGTGCTCGACGTAACGGTCCAGGTGGCGGTGGACGGCGTCCAGCTCGAAGAACTGCTCGGCCGGGCGGCCGGCCGCGAAGGAGACCGCCTCCGGGTAGCGGATGGAGATCTCGTTGAGCAGGTTCATCGAGGTCATCGCCGGGTCGGCGAGAGAGGGGTGGAGATCGGTCAGCCGCAGCTCGTGCGGCGGGGCGACAACGGTCACGGGGCACTCCAGGCGGGGCAGGGCAGGGGGGTGGTGCGCAGGGTGGCGGCGGTGGCGAGGTCGGCGCAGCCGGCCAGGCCGAGCGCGTGCCGCAGTTCGGCGGCCAGCAGCTCCAGCACCCGGGTGCAGCCCGGTTCGCCGCCGGCCGCCAGGCCCCAGATCGCCGGGCGTCCGAGCAGCACCCCGGACGCCCCGAGGGCCAGTGCGGTGAGCACGTCCGCGCCGCCGCGCACCCCGCTGTCCAGCAGCACCTGGCAGTCCCGGCCGGCCAGCGCGTCGGCGACGGCGGGCAGCGCCGTCAGCGAGGGCACCGCCCGGTCGAGCTGGCGGCCGCCGTGGTTGGAGACCACCACGGCGGCGGCACCCAGCTCGGCGGCCCGCAGGGCGTCCGCCGGGTCGAGCACCCCCTTGACCACCAGCGGCAGGTCGGTCTGCCGGCGCAGCCAGTCGAGGTCCGCCCAGGTGACGGCGGGGGAGAGCAGTTCGGCGGTGTGCGCGGCCACCGCCGAGGCGTCGGCGGTGGCCCGGTGCGCCCGGCCCGCCGCGCCGCCCTCCAACAGGGCGGCGCGGACGTCGCCGGGCAGGGCGAAGGCGTTGCGGGCGTCGCGCAGCCGGCGTCCCATGTACGGCACGTCGGCGGTGACCACCAGGCACTCGCTGCCCGCCGCCTCGGCCGCCGCGACCAGGTCGAGCAGCCGCGCCCGGTCGCGCAGCCAGTACAGCTGGAACCAGAGGGTGGCCCCGGTCGCGGCCAGCTCCTCGAAGCCGACGCTGCTGAGCGTGCCGACGGTGAACGGCACCCCCGCCGCGGCGGCCGCCCGGGCCGAGGCGAGTTCGCCCTCGGGGTGGAACAGGCGGTGGTAGGCGATCGGCGCCAGCGCGACCGGCAGCGCCGCCCGGCTGCGCACCAGGGTGGTGGCGGTGTCGCAGACGGAGACGTCGGCCAGCACCCGGGGCACCACGCCCAGCCGGTCGAAGGCCGCCCGGTTGGCGGCCAGGGTGTGCTCCCGCTCGGCGCCGCCGGCCAGCCAGTCCCACACCTCGGGGGCCAGGGCGGCCCGGGCGAGATCGGCGTAGTCGGCGACACAGAGCGGGAGTTGACGATTCATCAGGAGCTGGGTGCTCATCCGGCCACTTCGCTGGCGCTGCGCTGGAGTTCGACCGCCTCGTAGAGGGCGCGGATGTTGTTGCTGCCGAAGTTGCGAGCCCGGATGCGCTCGATCACCTCGAAGAAGAAGGTGCCGCGCGGGTGCTGGGAGCGGGTGAAGATCTGGAACAGCTGGCCGTCGTGGTCCTGGTCGACCAGCAGGTTCAGGTCGCGCAGCTCGTCGAAGGAGTGCCGCAGCGGGGTGAGCCGGGCGGGCAGGGCGTCGAAGTAGGCGCCGGGGGTGCGCAGGAAGGGCACGCCGCGGGCGGCCATGGTGGCGACGGAGTGGACGGCGTCCTCGGAGGAGAAGGCCACGTGCTGCACCCCGGCGCCGTCGTGGTCGGCCAGGAAGGAGGCGATCTGGCCGCCGGCGTCCGGGGTGAGCGGCTCGATCAGCGTGAGGGTGACGCTGTGGTCGGGGCTCTGTACGACCATCGAGTCCATGCCGAGCGCGCCGACCTCGATCCGCTCCTCGAAGACCATCCGGAAGCCGAACACGTCGCAGTAGTGCCGGACGGTGTCGAGCAGTCGGCCGGAGGGGACGCAGACCGCGAAGTGGTCGACGGAGCGCAGGCCCACCGCGCCGTCATCGCTCACCGGAGCGGCGTCGGGCAGACCGGGTATCCGGTCGGCGGGGGTGTCCGGGCCCCGCTCGATCAGGGTGTGCACCACGTCGCCGAAGGCGCCGACCACGGCGGTGACGCAGCCGTCCGCGGCCTGCGGCGGGCGCAGTCCGTCGGCGCCCCGGCCGGTCAGCGTCCGGTAGGCGGCGGTGGCGTCCGGCACCCGCAGGGCCAGCGCGGCCACGCCGTCCTGGTGCCGGGCCAGGTAGCCGGTGCCGGGGTGGCCGGCGGCCAGCGGCTGGGTGAGCAGCAGCCGGATCGCGGCCTGGCCGAGCAGGGCGGAGACGCAGCGCTCGGCGCTCTCGCCGCGCTCGGTGGGCGGGACGAGCAGGTCGAAGCCGTACTCGGTGGTCAGCCGGGCGACGTCGGCGGCGAGGTCGGTGACGTAGAACTCGACGTGGTCGAGGGTGAGTGGGAGCGGGGCGTCGGTGGCGTCGGTGACGTCCGCGCTGGTGGTGGTGGTCGCGGCGGTCGCGGTGTCGGGAGAGGAACGGTCGGGCATCTGAGGGGCTCTCTCGTGAGGAGTGCGCGGAGGCCCGCCCCGGCGGCGGTGCGGTGCGGCAGGGCCGCCGCCGGGGCGGGCCGGTGGCGTGGTGCTCGGTACGTGGTGAGCGGTACGTGGTGCTCGGTACGTGATGCGGGGCGGTGCCGGTCGGTCAGGTGGACTGGAGGCGCGGGGCGGGCTCGGCGGGCACCGTGGCGGGCTCGACCGGCTCGGTGTCCTCGGCCGGCTCCCCGGCTCGCTCCGCGGTGAGTTCCCCGGCGGGCTCCTCCTCGCCGTCCTCGTCCTCGTCGTCGAGCACGGCGTCGGGCTTGCCGAGCAGGTAGAGGCCGGACAGCAGTGCGCCGACCACCATCGCGGCGAGCACCGTCCGGAAGTCCAGCGCGGCCACCAGGCCGGCGCCGACGCCGATGGCGATCGCCTGCGGGGCGGTGAGCGAGAGGTTGACGGCCGCCTGGGTGCGGCCCATCAGCTGCGGCGGGGTGAGCGACTGGGCGGCGGTGGCCAGGCCGACCACGCCGGCCGGCATGCCGGCCCCGGCGATCAGCAGGCCCGCCGACACGGCCCAGACCGAGGGCACCAGCAGCAGCACGGCGCCGACGCCGAAGGTGGCCGAGCCGAGCATGACGGTCTTGCGCGGCCCGAGCTTGCCGATCAGGATGCCGCCCAGCACCGAGCCGCCCAGCGCCCCGACCGCCTCCACCGTCTCCAGCACGCCGAGGAACTGCGGCGAGCGGTGCAGCCCGTGCTGGATGAGCGAGAACAGCACCGGCTGGAGGAAGCTGAGCACGGTCGCGGTGGCGGTGGTGGCGATCAGCAGCGGCAGCAGCGAGGCGGTGCCGCGCAGGTGCTGGAAGCCCGCCAGCACCTCGGTGCGCCAGTGCCGACCGGAGGGCTCCGGCTTGGTCTCGGGCACCCGCAGCGCCAGGAACGCCAGCGCCGCCAGGAGCAGGATGCCGATGTCGACCAGGGCGACGGCCCGGCCGCCGAGCCACCCGTACAGGCCGGAGCCCACCAGCGGCGCGACCAGGGTGGTGCCCGCGCGCATGGTCTGGGTGAACCCGACGGCCGCGCCGAAGTCCTGGCGCTCCGTCAGGATGGTGCGCAGCATGGCGCTCTGGGCCGGGGTGAGGACGGCCCCGGCCAGCCCGTAGAGCACCGCGGTGCCGTAGATGATCCACAGGTGGCCCCGGCCGTCGACCAGCAGCAGCGGTGAAACCGCCACCGCCAGGCCGAGGTTGACCGTGACCAGCAGCGGCCGTCGGCGGACCCGGTCGGCGACCAGGCCGCCGAGCGGCAGCAGCAGCATCGGGACGGCGTAGCAGAACATCACCAGACCGGCCGCCGAACTGCTCCCCGTCAGGACCTTGGCCCAGATGCCGAGGGCGATGAAGAGGGCGCTGTCCCCGAGGACGGACAGCGTCTGTCCCGCGATGTAGAGCCGGAACTCCGGCCGCGCCAGAAGTGGGTGCATGTCCTGTCCTGTCCTTGACTGCTGCGTGGTGATGGGGGTTCCGGGGACTAACGGGGCGGTGCGGTGACGGCCCGGAAGGCTTCGAGCACGGCGTCGTTGGCGTCCTTCTCGCCGACGGCGATCCGGATGCCCTGGCCCGGGTAGAAGCGGACGGCCACCCCGAGCCGCTCCAGCTCCGTCCGGACCGGGAGCTGCTCCTCGGGCGAAGGCGCCGTCACCCAGAGGAAGTTGGTCAAGCTCGGCGGCACCGGCCGGCCCAGGGCGAGGAGGCCGTCCCGCAGCCGCTCGCGCTCGCCGGCGATCTCGGCGATCCGCCGGTCCACCTCGTCCTGGGCGGCGACGGCGGCCAGCAGGCCCGCCTCCTGGAGCCGGTTCACCGCGTACGGCACCTGGACGTCCCGCACCCGCCGGGCCACGGACTCCTCCGCGACGGCGTAGCCGATCCGCAGCGCGGCCAGGCCGTGCGACTTGGACAGGGTGCGCAGCACCACCAGGTTGGGCCACTCGGCGATCCGGGCCGGGACGTCCGGGGCCGCCCAGCCTTCGGCGAAGTCCACGTACGCCTCGTCCAGCAGGATCAGCGCGGTGGCCGGCACCCGGCGGAAGAACGCGGTCAGTTCGGCCCAGGAGTAGACCGTGCCGGTCGGGTTGTGCGGGTTGCACAGCACGATGATCCGGGTGCGCTCGTCCACCTGCCCGGCGATCGCGGCCAGGTCGTGCCGGGCGTCCGGGCCGAGTGGGACGGACCGGGCCTCGGCCCCGGCGATCCGGCAGAACAGCGGGTACGCGTCGAAGCAGGGGTCCGAGTGCACCACGTTGTCGCCGGGGCGGACGACGGAGTGGAAGAGGTCCAGTGCGACGCCGGCCGAGCCGTGGCCGACCACGACCTGCGCGGCCGGGACGCCCTGCCAGCCGGCGATGATCCCGGCGAACCGCTCCGGGCGGAAGTCCGGGTAGCGGTTCAGGTCGGCGACCGCCCCGGCCAGGGCGGTCAGCACGGACGGCAGCGGCGGGTACGGGTGCTCGTTCTGGGCCAGCAGGTGTCTGGCCGTGGACGCGGCGGCCATCAGTCGGCCTGCAGGACGTAGAGCCAGGAGTGCGGGGTGGCCAGCGCCTCCACGCGGTCGATCCGCAGCCCGGCGTCGGTGAACAGCCGCTCGTAGGTCTCCTTGGTGTGCAGCGGGACGCCCATCATCGCGTGCGCCAGCTCGAAGCCGACCGAGAAGACCGGCATCGCGCTCTGGGACTCGCCCGGGCCGCGCAGCATGGTGTCGCCGAGCACGAAGGTGCGGGCCTTCGGGAAGGCCTCGCGCATCCGGGTGAAGATCGAGGAGCGGGTGCTCGGGTCGGCCAGCAGGTCGTGCAGCAGGAAGAAGCTCATCACGGTGTCGACCTCGGCCACCTCGGCGGCCTCGGCGTCGTTGTCGATCTGGGTGCCCAGCAGGCCCAGCACGTCGGCCCGGACGGCGGTGACCCGGTCCTGCATCCCGGCGGCGGCGATGTCGGCGCGGGCGATGTCGGTGGCCGGGCGGCTGATGTCGATGCCCAGGCCGCGGCTGCCCTCGCGCTGGGAGACCACCCGGCGCACCCGGGCGGAGGTGCCGCTGCCCAGGTCGGCGATGGTGCGGAAGTCGATGCCGGAGAGCACGTCGGTCAGCTGGGCGGCGAACATCGACTGGTCGCACTGGGCGGAGCCGAGGGCGACCATCGCCTCGTCGCGGAAGACGTCCGTGGCGTAGCGGTGCGAGCCGGTGCTCAGGTGCCCGGCGCGGCCGAAGACGTCGTGGTAGCCGCCGACCGCCCAGGTGAAGTAGCCGCGGGCGGCGGCGATCTCGATGCCCGCCTCGGTGGGCAGGTAGCCGGCGCCGTCGGCCTTGAGGTAGCCGTAGTCGGCGGCGGCGCGCAGCACGGCCTCGGTGCGGGCGGTGTCGCCGCGCTCGGCGGTGGTCGCGGCGGCCGAGAGGGCCTCGCCGCGGCCGATCTGCTCCAGCACGCCGATCCGGTCCAGCGCGAAGATCACGTTGGCGGCGATGAAGCCGTTGTAGGCGTCGGTCGACGAGATCGGCGCCGGGGTGACGCCGCGCCAGGTGTCGGGGATGACGGCAGTCTGCATCGGTGTGTCCATTCCTCGTAGGGGCCGGGTCACGGCCGCTCGGCGTGGTGGTGCGGGGGTGTCGCGGTGGTGCAGGGGGCGGTGCAGGGGGTCGGCGGGGAGGCTCAGGGGTGGGGCGTCGGGTCCTGCGCCTGGCGGCGCAGGCGGTCGGCGAGCACCGGGCCGATGACCGCGAGGGCCTCCGCCCCGGTCATCGCCCCGTGGGTGCTGGGCACCTCGTGGATCTCCAGCCGGCCGCCCACGTGGGCCCGCCAGGCCTCCGGGTCGGGGGCGTCGGCCGGGCGGTCCTTGGCGGCGACGAAGACCAGTGCGTCGCCGTCGTAGCCGGGCGGCGGGGCCTCGCCGGCCAGCGCCAGGTCGGCGAGGAAGACCTCGACCACCCGGGCCACCCCGGCGCCGCTCAGCCCGGTCAGCGGGCCCTCGCCGTGCCGGACCAGCTCGGCGAAGCCCGCCTCGTCGGCCGGCCAGGCGGTGATCTCGCCGGCCGGCTGGCCGAGGGATTCGAGGATCGCGGCGAGCAGTGCCGGGTCGCGGTCGGCCGCGTCCCCGGCGTACCGGGCGTACTCGTCCAGCTCCGGGTAGCCGTCCAGCACGGCGAGCAGTTCGACCTGCTCGCCCTGTTCGCGCAGCAGCGCCGCCATCGCGTGGGCGACCGGTCCGCCGAAGGACCAGCCCAGCAGGGCGTACGGGCCCTCGGCGCGCACCGACCGCAGCTCGGCCAGGTAGCGGCGGGCCATCTCGGCCAGGCTCGCCGGGTGGCGGGAGAGGTCGGCCAGTCCGGGCGCCTGGAGGCCGTAGATCGGCTGCTCGGCGTCCAGGTGGTGCAGCAGACCGGTGTACACCCAGCTGATCCCGGCGGCCGGGTGCACGCAGAACAGCGGCGGGCGCGAGCCGCGGGTGCGGATCGGCAGCAGCACCGGGAAGGTCTCCTCGGCGGCGGCGCCGTCCCGGGCCCCGGCCAGCAGGTCGGCCAGCCCGGCGACGGTCGGCGCCTGGAACAGCGCCCGGACGCCGAGTTCGGCGCTGCCGGTCAGCTCGCGCATCCCGGCGACCAGCCGGCCGGCCAGCAGCGAATGGCCGCCCAGTTCGAAGAAGTTGTCATCGATGCCGACCCGCTCCAGGCCGAGCACATCGGCGAACAGCCCGCAGAGCACCTCCTCCAGCGGGGTTCGCGGGCCCCGGCCGCCGCCGGCCCGGCCCGGCTCGGGGGCGGGCAGCGCCCGCTCGTCGAGCTTGCCGTTGGGCGTCAGCGGCAGGCGCTCCAGCGGCACCAGGGCGGCGGGCAGCATGTAGTCCGGCAGTTCGGCGGCCAGGTGGCTGCGCAGGGCGTCCAGGTCGACCGGCCCGGCGGCCGGTACCAGGTAGCCGACCAGGCGCTTCTCGCCCGGGGCGTCCTCGCGGACCACCACGGCGGCGGAGGCCACCTCCGGCCGGCGGCTGAGCGCCGAGCCGATCTCGCCCAGCTCGATCCGGAAGCCGCGGATCTTCACCTGGGCGTCGATCCGGCCCAGGTACTCCAGCTCGCCGCCGGCCGTCCAGCGGGCCAGGTCGCCGGTGCGGTACATCCGGGTGCCGGGGGCGCCGTACGGGTCGGCGACGAAGCGCTCGGCGGTCAGGGCCGGGCGGCCCAGGTAGCCGCGGGCCGAGCCGGCGCCCGCGACGTACAGCTCGCCGGGCACCCCGGCGGGCACCGGGCGCAGTCGGGAGTCCAGCAGGTAGAGCCGCAGGTCGGGGATGCCGGCACCGATCAGCGAGCGGGACTGCCCGGCGGCCGTGGCGGCGTCCAGCGGGCGGTAGGAGACGTGCACCGTGGTCTCGGTGATGCCGTACATGTTGACCAGCAGCGGGGCGTCCTCGGCATGCCGGGCGTACCAGGGCGCCAGCCGGGCCAGGTCGAGCGCCTCGCCGCCGAACACCACCCGGCGCAGAGCCAGGCGGGCGCCGAGCTCCGGCGCCTCCTGGTCGGCCTGCATCAACTGGTAGAAGGCGGACGGGGTCTGGTTGAGGAAGGTGACCTGCTCGCGCACCAGCAGCTCCAGGAACTCCCGGGGCGAGCGGCTGGTCTCGAAGGGCACCACCACCAGGCGGCCGCCGTGCAGCAGCGCGCCCCACAGCTCCCAGACCGAGAAGTCGAAGGCGTAGGAGTGGAACAGCGTCCAGACGTCCTGCGGGCCCGGGGCGAACCAGTGGTCGGTGGCGGAGAACAGCCGGGCGACGTTGCGGTGCGGGATCACCACGCCCTTCGGTCGGCCGGTCGAGCCCGAGGTGTAGATGACGTACGCCGGGTGGTCGGGGCCGAGGGCGGGCGCGGGGGCCAGGGCGGGCGCCCGGCGCAGCTCGGCGGCCGTCTCCGGGGTGTCCAGCAGCAGCAACGGCACGTCCGGGTCGGGCAGTCGGGCCGCGGCCGCGGTGGTGGTGAGCAGCAGTGCGGGCGCCGAGTCGCGCAGGGTGTAGGCGATCCGGTCGGCCGGGTAGTCCGGGTCGATCGGCACATAGGCGCCGCCCGCCTTGAGCACCGCGAGCACGGCGACCACCAGCTCCACCGAGCGCGGCAGCGCCAGCGCCACCAGGCGCTCGGGGCCGACGCCCCGGCTGGTGAGGACCTGGGCCAGCCGGTTCGCCCGGGCGTCCAGCTCGGCGTAGTCGATCCGCTCGTCCCGGTGGACCACCGCCACGGCCTGCGGGGTCAGGGCGGCCTGGGCGGCGAACAGCTCCGGGAGGGTGCGCGGTTCGACGGCCGAGGGCTGCTCCCCGGCGGTGCTCCAGTGGCCCAGGATCAGCGTCCGCTCGGCCGGGGTGAGGATCTCCGCCTCGCCGACCGGGCGGGACGGGTCGGCCACCACGGCGGCCAGCAGCCGCTCGAAGCGGCCGCCGATCGCCGTCACGGTGGCCGGGTCGAACAGCTCCTGGGCGAATTCGACCACCACGCCGATCCCGGCCGGGGTGGGGGCACCTCCCGGGCCGCCGGGCCCAGGGGGACCGTCCTCGGCCAGCCGCTCGTCGAAGGCGAAGGCCAGGTCGAACTTGGCGAGTTCGGCGGCGGAGGGCTCCAGTCGGGCGGGCAGCCCGGCGAAGGACGGGGAGGTCTCGGTCTCCGGGCCGGCGGCGAAGGTCAGCATCACCTGGAACAGCGGGTGCCGGGCCGTCGAGCGGGCCGGGTTGAGCGCCTCGACCAGCCGCTCGAAGGGCACGTCCTGGTGCTCGAAGGCGTCCAGGTTGGCCAGCCGCACCCGCTCCAGCAGCTCGTGGAAGCTCGGGTCCCCGGAGAGGTCGGCGCGCAGGACGAGGGTGTTGACGAAGAAGCCGATCAGTTCGTCCAGGGCCTCGTCGGTGCGGCCGGCGATCGGGGTGCCGAGCGGGATGTCGGTGCCCGCGCCCAGCCGGCTCAGGGTGGCGGCCAGGGCGGCCTGCACCACCATGAACACGCTGGAGCGGCTCGACCGGGCCAACTCGGCGACGGCGGCGTGGAGTTCGGCCGGGATCAGGAACTCCACGGTATCCCCGCGGCGGTTCGGGGCCATCGGCCGCTTGCGGTCGTAGGGGAGCGTCAGCTCCTCCGGGAGGCCGGCCAGGGCCTGCTTCCAGTAGTCGAGTTGGGCGTGCTGGGCGCTGTCCGGGTCGTCCTCGGTGCCGAGCAGTTCGCGCTGCCAGAGTGCGTAGTCGGCGTACTGGACGGGCAGCGGCGCCCACCGCGGCGCGGTGCCGGCGCTGCGGGCCAGGTAGGCGGCGTCCAGGTCGCGCAGCAGCGGGCCGACCGACCAGCCGTCGCTGACGATGTGGTGCATCAGCACCAGCAGCACGTGCTCGTCGGTCGGCAGCGAGAACAGCCAGGACCGCAACGGCAGGTCGACGGCCAGGTCGAAGGGCTCCCGGCTCGCCTCAGCGAGGGCGGCGCGCAGGGCCTCCTCGTCGGCCACCGCCTCTGCCCGCAAGGTGAGTTCGACGCACTCGGCGATCAGCTGGTGCGGCCGGCCGTCGGTGGCCGGGAAGGTGGTGCGCAGCACCTCGTGCCGGGCCACCACGTCGTTCAGCGCTCCGGCCAGCGCGGCGGTGTCCACCGCGCCGGTCAGCCGGATCGCCAAGGGGGTGTTGTAGAGGGCGCTCGGGCCCTCGAACTGGTCGATGAACCACAGGCGTTGCTGGGCGTACGAGAGCGGGACCAGCTCCGGGCGCTCCCGGGGCAGCAGTTGGGCGCGCACCGGGCCTGCGCCCTCGCCGAGCTGCCGGGCCAGCCCGGCGACGGTCGGGTGGTCGAAGAGGCTGCGGATGGGCAGTTCGACGCCCAGGGCGGTGCGGATCCGGCTGATCAGCTTGGTGGCGACCAGCGAGTGACCGCCGAGGTCGAAGAAGTCGTCGTCGATGCTCACCGTGGGCAGGCCCAGGGTCTCCGCGAAGAGCCCGCACAGGGCCCGCTCCCGCGCCGTCCGGGGCGCCCGGCCCTCCGGCGCGCCGGAGAGGTCGGGGGCGGGCAGGGCGCGGCGGTCCACCTTGCCGTTGGCGGTCACCGGCAGCGCGTCGAGGGTGACCACCGCCGCCGGGACCATGTACGCGGGCACCCGGTCGCCGAGGAAGGCGCGCAGCTCGCCGGGGGTGGCGTCGCCGGTGACGTAGGCGACCAGCCGCTTGTCCCCGGGCCGGTCCTCCCGGACCATCGCCACCGCGTGGCCCACCGCCGGGTGGGCGGCCAGCGCGGCCTCCACCTCGGCGGGCTCGATCCGGAAGCCGCGGATCTTGACCTG
Organism: Kitasatospora sp. NPDC127060; assembly: GCF_042724935.1. Lineage (NCBI taxonomy): Bacteria > Bacillati > Actinomycetota > Actinomycetes > Kitasatosporales > Streptomycetaceae > Kitasatospora > Kitasatospora sp. NPDC127060. Next base: position 2,933 of record NZ_JBHXEG010000020.1, on the reverse strand, counting down.
GTCGTCGGTGCGGCCGAGGAACTCCAGGATGCCGTCCGCGCTCCAGCGGACGATGTCGCCGGTGCGGTACATCCGGCCGCCGGGCTCGCCGTACGGGCAGGCCACGAAGCGCTCGGCGGTCAGCGCCGGGCGGCCGACGTAGCCCCGGGCCAGGCCGTCGCCCGCGATGTACAGCTCGCCGGGCACCCCGGCCGGCACGGGCCGCAGGGTCTCGTCCAGGACGTACAGCCGGGTGTTGGCCAGCGGGCGGCCGATCGGCACCACGGCCGGGACGTCCCCGCCCGGCGCCATGGTGAAGGTGGTCTTGATGGCCGTGGTCTCGGTCGGCGCGTACACCGCGACCACCTCCGTCTCCGGGCACACCCGGAGCAGCCGGCGCACCGCGTCCGGGGGCACCACGTCGCCGCCCGTCCACACCTGGCGCACCGCGCGGAAGGTCTCCGGGGTCTCCTCGGCCAGCAGCCGCAGCAGGCCCGAGGGCGCCTGCACCAGGGTGACGGCGTGCCGGGTGATGGTCGCGGCCAGCGCGGGCAGGTCCAGCTGCCCGGGGGCGGCCAGGACGATCCGCCCGCCGGTCACCAGCGGGGCCCACACCTCGGTGGTGGAGGCGTCGAAGGCGGTGGGCGAGTGCAGCAGGACGGCCTCGTGGTGGCCCTGGTGGAAGTGCCGGTTGGCGAGCAGGTCGACCACGTTGCGGTGGGTCACGGCGACGCCCTTGGGGACGCCGGTCGAGCCCGAGGTGTACATCACGTAGAGCAGCTGGCCGGGGTGGGAGCGCCGGGGGGCGTGGGCATCGGGGGCCTGGGCCCTGTCGGCGACCCGGGTGACGTCCAGCGCGGTGAGGCCGCTGTCGTCGAGGGCCGGGTGGTCGCGGTGGGCCGGGTCGACCAGGACGAGCTGCGCCCGGGTGTCGGCCAGGATGTGCCGCATCCGCTCCAGCGGGTAGCGGGCGTCCAGCGGGACGTAGGTGCCGCCGGCCTTGGTGACCGCGAGGATCGCCGTCACCAGCTCGGCCGAGCGGTCCATCAGGATCGCGACCGGCTCCTCCACCGCCAGCCCGCGGGCCAGCAGGACGGCCGCCAGGGCGCCGGCCCGGGCGTCGAGTTCGGCGTAGCTCAGCTCCTCGGCGTCGGACACCACGGCGAGCGCGTCGGGGGTGGCGGCGGCCTGGGCCTCGAACAGCTCGGACAGCGTGGTGTCGGCGACCGGGGCGGCGGTGTCGTTCCAGCCGGTGAGCAGCTGCTCCCGTTCCGCCGGGGCGAGGATCTCGATCTCGCCGATCGGGGCGTCCGGGTCGGTGGCGGCGGCGGTCAGGATGCGCAGCAGCCGTTCGGTGAGGGTGGCGACGGTGGTGTGGTCGAAGAGGTCGGCCGCGTACTCGACGGCCGCCGCCACCCCGAGCGCGGCGCCGTCCGCGCCGTGCTGCTCGGTGAAGTTGAAGTTCAGGTCGAAGTGCGCCTGGGACTCGCCAGCGCCCTCCAGCGCCCCGCTCACCCCGCCCAGGGTGAGTACGGGGGCCGGGCCGCCGTTCACCGTCAGGACGGTCTGGAAGAGCGGGTGGCGGGCGGGGACGCGGGTGGGGTTGAGCTGTTCGACCAGGCGCTCGAAGGGGATGTCCTGGTGGTCGAAGGCGTCCAGGTCGGTGCGGCGGACGCGGTCGAGGAGTTCGCGGAAGCCGGGGTTGCCGGTGGTGTCGGTGCGCAGGACGAGGGTGTTGACGAAGAAGCCGACCAGGTCGTTCAGGGCCTCGTCGGTGCGTCCGGCGACGGGGGTGCCGAGGGGCAGGTCGGTGCCGGCGCCGAGGCGGGTGTAGAGGGTGGCGACGGCGGCCTGCAGCACCATGAACAGGCTGGCGCGACTCGCGGTGGCCAACTCTTGCAGCCGCTGGTGCAGTTCGGCGTCCAGGCGGTACTCGACCACCCCGGAGCGGTGGCTCGGGGTGGCCGGGCGCGGGCGGTCGTAGGGGAGGGCCAGCTCCTCCGGGGCGTCGGCCAGGGCCTGCTGCCAGTGGGCGAGTTGCCCGGTCAGCAGGGTGGTGGGCCGCTCCTGGTCGCCGAGGAGTTCCCGCTGCCAGAGGGTGTAGTCGGCGTACTGGACGGGCAGCGGCTCCCACTGCGGCGCCACGCCGGCGGTGCGGGCCCGGTAGGCGGTGGCGAGGTCGCGCAGCAGGGGGGTGACGGACCAGCCGTCGCTCGCGATGTGGTGCAGCAGGAGCAGCAGCACGTGCCGTTCGCCGTCCAGGGAGAACAGCGAGACCCGCACCGGCTGGTCCTCGGCGAGGCGGAACACCTCGCCGGTGGCCTCGGACAGGGCCGCGTGCAGCTCCTCCTCGTCGGCCACCGTCCGGGCCCGCAGGATGAGTTGGGCGCGCTCGGCGATCAGCTGGTGGGGCCGGCCGTCGGTGGCCGGGAAGGTGGTGCGCAGCACCTCGTGCCGGGCCACCACGTCGTTCAGTGCCCCGGCCAGGGCGGCGGTGTCGATGGCGCCGGTGAGCCGGGCGACGAACGGGGTGTTGTAGAGCGCGCTCGGGCCCTCGAACTGGTCGATGAACCAGAGGCGTTGCTGCGCCGGGGAGAGCGGGACGAGGGCGGGCCGGTCGGCCGGTCGCAGGGCCGGGCGGACGGCGCCGGAGGCGGGCATGGCCTCGGCCAGCGCGGCCACCGTGGGGTGGTCGAAGAGGGTGCGGATGGGCAGTTCGACGCCGAGGGCGGTGCGGATCCGGCTGACCAGTTTGGTGGCGAGCAGGGAGTGGCCGCCGAGGTCGAAGAAGCCGTCGTCGATGCTGACGGTGGGCACACCGAGGGTGTCGGCGAAGAGCGCGCAGAGCGTCCGCTCGGCGGCGGTGCGGGGGGCGCGTCCTTCGGGGGTGCCGGTGTAGTCGGGGGCGGGGAGGGCGCGGCGGTCGACCTTGCCGTTGGGGGTGACGGGCAGGG